>JBEKWK010000251.1:0-8087 GCA_049513175.1 FCB group bacterium | reverse complement strand
CTGTCAGTAGCCGGTTTGTACCTGTCGTCAAATTTTCTTTCTTCAAAAAATTTCTTTTTCCCTCTTTTGAATTGGTCTCCCTCGAAGACGATAACAAATTCTCCCTTGAAATCGAGCTTTTCAAATCTTTCAAACAAATCTTTGAAATTACCGTAATGATGGCTCTCAAAAGGCATTGTAAGATTACAGCCGATATAGGCGTTTCTATCAGGCATAAGCCTCGAGGCAGCTTCTAAAACCGGCATAATTCGGTAAGGTGCTTCAAGCACAGCCACCGTACATCTTTCCTCCCTCAATTCCTTAAGCTGTGAATATCTTTTTTCTTTGTCCCTGTCAAGGAAACCCGCATAAACAAATTTCTCGATTGAAAAGCCGCTTCTGACTAATGCAGTCATTATACTTGAAGCACCGGGTACAACTATAATATTTATATTTTTTTCGATAGCTCTTTGAACAAGATTCAAACCCGGGTCTGCAAAGACAGGCGTACCGCAATCGGAAATCAATGCCAGTTTTTTCCCTTCAATAAGCATAGCCATTAATTCGCCGGTTTTTTCAGCTTCGTTTTGCTCATTAAGAGAATCAATATCTTTTGTAATATTGTGTCTTTTTAAAATTCTTGCCCCGATTTTATGCTCTTCACAAATAACGATGTCCGCCTGGCTTAAGGCTCTGACAGCTCTATGCGTAATGTCGTCATCATTACCGATTGGGGTGGAGATTATGAATAAAGTCCCTATCTCTTTCTTTTTTTCCTCAGCTTCGACTTCCGCTTTCTTCTTTCTCAAAACAATACCTTTCTTATCAAAATACCTGTAAATCTAATCTTAGCAATTTACAACATATTAAATAAATTATTATTCTAAAACAAAATGCCGCCTCATAAAAAGACGGCATTTCCAAATGTATATATTAAATTAAGACTCTTCGATGTCAACATACTCGAGCACTTTGGTAATGCCGGCTCCGTGCCGGATAATTGCGAATTCATCGGATGTCATATCAATCACTGTTGATTCGCCTGTGAATTTATATTTATCAGACCTGACAGCAATGTCAACCATAGGGGCAAAAGCCCTGAGTACATCATCAGGTTTATTAGTTATAATATCGTCTCTTTTTGCTGTTATCGAAATAATGGGCGCTCCCAATTCTTTCAAAATAAGCTGTGATAATTCGTTCAGAGGCACCCTTATTCCTGCTGTTTTGCGTTTGGGATTCTGAGCGAATTTAGGTACCATTTTAGAAGCCGGCAGGACGAATGTATATGGTCCCGGGATTAGTCTTTTAATAGTTCTGTATGCGACGTTACTTACTTTTGCGAACTCTGCAATATTGGAAAGCGAGTCGCACAAAAAAGTGAGTTCTTTATTTTCGGGCAGGCGTCTGATTGCCCTGATTTTATTTATGGCTTCCTTATTTGTTAAGGCACAGCCGAGTGCAAAGCCTGTATCAGTAGGGAAAAGAATTACTGCTCCATTACGTAATTTTTCTGCTATTTGTACTATTTTTCTCATTTCAGGAGTCTGCGAATGTACGGTTAGAATTTGTGATGCCATTTTTCCCTCGTTTTTTCCGGATAATATATCCTATAAAATTAATTTAATTTTTCCTTATTTTTTTTAAGGAAATATATGTAAAAAGGAATACCCATTCCTACAAGAAAGATACCAAAAACAGAATTAATTATTTGAGATTTGCCCTCCAGATAATTGATAATATCATTATATAAAGTAAATACTACAAATACAGACGCAAATACTATAAAAATTATTGGTACGACAGGATAACCGAATGCTCTATAAGGTCTTGGCACATCGGGCATTTTCTTTCTCAATACAAAAACACCGTAAGCTCCCATTCCATAAAAAATCCAACTTACAAATATAAGCATATCTGTCAATATATCAAACGTTCCGCTCAAAACAAGTACACTCGACCAGACAGCCTGTAAAATCAGGGCATTTCCAGGGGTGGCATATTTTGGATGAATATTTCCGATTTTCGGATAAAACACTTTTTCACCCGACATGGCATAATATACTCGGGCGCTGACCATTATTGTAGAATTGGATGTTCCGAAAGTGGAAATCATTACCGCCGCCGCCACAAATCCGCCGCCGAGCGGACCTAAAACCATCTTTGCAACATCCGATGCCACCAACTGCGAGCCAGACATCTTGTCAACAGGTAAGATATAAAGATATGCAAGATTTATTAATACATAAACTACAATTACAATGCTTGTTCCAATAATTAAGCCTAAGGGAATATTTCTTCTCGGATTTTTTACTTCACCTGCTACATATGTAATGTTATTCCAGCCGTCATAAGCCCAGAAAGCTCCCGATAAAGCCGCAATAATCCCGGCAAATATGCCAACACCGGTATGATTCATAACAGGCGAATCTTTCCAGAAATTATCAAAAGAGCCGTTACCGATTGCAAAGCCGAGAACAACAAGTGTAAGAATAGCCAGAACCTTCATCGAAGTAAATACATTCGCCACCCTGCCGCCGAATATCACACCTAAATAATTAACACCGCTAAGAAAAAGTATAACACAAATTGTTAATAATTTTACTCCAATATTCTCAAGGAAAAATATATTTCCAATAAACGGAATGTGCAAAACAACACTTTGTTCTATCCCTTTAGAGAACTTTGGTAAAAGGAAAAAGTATTGTGAATATTCAGCAAAGATATACGAAATCGAGGCAATCGAACCGTTCTGAATCACCGCCAGCATTGCCCAGCCGTAAAGATAAGCCGTAAAATTCCCGTACATCTTCTGGAAATAAATATACTGCCCGCCTGTTTCGGATATAATTCCTGCGACTTCGGCATTTGTTAATGCACCGAATAAAGTAATTATACCGGCAACAACCCATATACATAATAATAATTCCGGCGACCCTAATTGAGACGCCATTAATGCGGGTTTTTTGAAAATGCCTGAACCTATCATTGCCCCGATAACGATGGCAATAGTCATAAATAGCCCGATGCGGGATAATAGTCCTCCGGATTTGCTTTCGAGTGCTCCGCTCATTTACAATACATTAGATGGCAAATCTATTTTTACAAAAATAACAAGTAATTTGGCAATTCCTTTTATGTATTTTTTATTAAATAAATATTCATTATTTTGTAATAAAAAGAAAAAAAAAGTTTTGCTCATTTGAAATTATTGTTTTATATTGTGTGTAAGTTTTTACACAGTGAATCAATATATACTGTACAATTTCGTGTACACATTGTTAGAAAAGATTACTGGAAGCAGTTTTTTACAACATTAGCAGGGGAATATAGATGCTGATAGCATTGATAGTCGGTTCAATAGTAGGCTTTGTTCTTGCTATTCCACCGGGACCGGTGGCAGTTACCGCAATGCGTTTAGGTCTCGATAAAGGCGTAAAACACGGTGTTGCAGGTGCAATGGGTACCGCATTAATGGACATTTTCTATTGTTTGATGGCTATATTCGCTACCTCGGCAGTACTCAGATTAATTGACGGAGTTGTAATTCGTTATCCATTAATATTACTTGCATTTCAAATTTTGGTGATTTTTTCTGTTATAATTTTTGGTGTCATCCAGTTTCGTATCAAGCATAAATCTTCAAAGCCAATTGATATTGATGCAAATAAAAAAGTACATTTCCTGCAAACATTATCCAAAAAAGGTCCTTTCCTGCTTGGAATTGCAGTCGCTTTGGCAAATGTTGCTAACCCTACATTTTTACCTTCCCTGGCGTATGTTACAATGAATGTGCATGCTTTAGGTTTAATCGCAAATACAGTTGAGAGTAAAATTTTGTTCTCTGTTGGATTCGGCTGTGGGAATTTCATGTGGCTTTATTTATTTATTAAGGTACTGACTCATTACCGTGAAAAAATGTCTCCTCAATTCTTTGAAAGAATCCACAAATTTGCAGGTTTTACGCTTATAGGGTTCGGTACTTTACTCGGATTACGTGTGATTGCAGTTACTAACTGGTCACAGGTACTTAGTTTCTTATTTGCATTTTAATATATAATTCCCTTTTTAACTGCCATATTGAGCTAAACGAAGAATTCGTTTTAATTCTGTATTTTGAGTTCTAAATTTAGAATTACTTAAATAGTTATTCCGGAAAAAGCATAGACCATATAAACACTACCATGCTTTAAATCTTTTCATCCAAACCCTAAAATATTTTAAAATTATGACTGCTTTTAAAGATTTACAATTTGATTATATTAAATTATTTTGTAAATTTTACTTTTCATTCATTCAATTTCCAAATAACATATGAGACTTATATCGCCTGTTATAAATATCTCAACCATAAAGATAAATAATACCTTAGAAATCATAGAGCTGATGTGCGTTCACTTAATAAATATAAAGAAGGTAATTATAAAAATAAACTATAATTATAATAAAATAATACTTTAGAAAAAAAAAGTGATTTTTTAATATGTTTTTGGAGTTTTAAATGAAATCTTTTTACTATGTAATTTTACTCTCTGTATTTTTAGTAATATCTAATTCAGCACATGCCCAATGGCAAGAATGCAATAATGGATTGAATGGTGGAAGTATAAGTCAAGTTGCTAATAGCGGCAATAATATTTTTGCCGCAACTTATGGCGGCGGAGTTTTTCTTTCTACAGACAACGGAGAAAACTGGACTGCTAAGGGTTTAGCAGGCGGCTGGATTTGGTCAATAGCAGTAAGCGGAAATAATGTATATGCGGGTGCTATGGATAATGGAATTTTTATTTCCACAGACAATGGCGATAGCTGGACTGCTAAAAATTCAGGTTTAAAAAGCATGGATGTTTTATCAATATTGATAAACGGAAATAATGTCTATGCCGGTACATATGGTGGTGGAATTTACAAGTCTACCGATAACGGAGATAGCTGGACCGCAAAAGGCTTAACAGGAAAAAGTGTTAAAACCTTTGCAATCAGCGGCAGTAATATTTTTGCCGGTACTTATGATGGTCAGATTTTTCTTTCCACTGACAACGGTGACAACTGGACGGCAAAAATCACAGGATTACCCGGTAAAATAGTTAATTCTATATCAATAAAGGGAAATAACATCTTTGCTTGTACTGATAGTAGTGGAATATTCATGTCCACAAACAACGGAGATAGCTGGATTGCAAAAATAAATGGATTAACAAACCTGAATGTTTATTCTTGTTCAATAAATGGAGAAAATATCTTTGCAGGAACCTATGGTGGTGGAATATTCCTGTCTACCGATAACGGAGATAATTGGACTGCTACAGGTTTAACAGGTGATAAAGGATTTTCAAGCCTTGCTGTTTATGTTATATCAACAAGTGGAAATAATATATATGCAGGAACCTCGAATGGAGTATATTTATCTGCAGACAACGGGACAAGCTGGGTAGTAAAAAATACAGGATTAACTAATAAGGGTGTTAATGAAATTTCAATAAACGGAAATAACGTTTTTGCAGGAACAAATAAAGGATTTTTTGTATCTACAGATAAAGGCGACAATTGGACTGAAAAGGATTCAGGCATTACAGACCTGGATATTGAGTCACTTGCCATAAGCGGAAATAATATTTTTGCCGGAACCGGTGGACATGGGATATTTCTATCAACTAACAACGGTGATAGCTGGACTGCAAAGGGTTTAACAAGTAATGGTCTTGCTTCATTATCTATAAGCGGTAATAATATTTTTGCCGGAACAACGGGTGGAATATATCTATCAACAGATAATGGAGATAACTGGACTTTAAAGAAATCCGGTTTGTATGTTATGTCATTATCAATCAGCGGAAAAAACATCTTTGCCGGAACTTATAACGGTGGATTATATCTTTCCACAGATAACGGTGATAACTGGAACGAATTAAGTAACGGTTTAACAAGTATGAACATTTATGCATTATCTATAAGCGGAAAAAATATCTTTGCCGGAGCTTATGATAATGGAATTTATTTATCTACGGACAACGGTCAGAACTGGACTTCAAATAATACCGGGTTAACAAACTTGAATATTTGGTCAGTATCTGTAATTGGTGGAAATGTTTTTGCCGGAACTGACGGCAGTGGTTTATTCAAAGCAAAACTATCAGATTTTGGAATTGTGGATGTTTCAGAAATTCCAAATGGACGGGATTTTTACATTTTCCCAAATCCTGTTAATGATAATTTAAATATTAATAATTCTACTGATAATATTTCAATTACATCAATAAAAATAACAAATGAGCTTGGCATTTCTGTTTATGATATGAATAATGCTAAAAATAACGGTAATAATAATTCAATAAATATTAACACAAGCAATCTTGCTCCGGGTGTTTATTTTCTTACAATCAAAGCAGGAAATAAGACGGAGACAAAGAAATTTGTAGTTATTAGATAAAGTTTGTAAAGTTTATTAAGTTCATCAATAGTAAGTAAAGAAAAATTTAAAAAACTATTTTAAATTGTTTGGGATTTGAATATGAAATATTTGTACATTGTAATTTTACTCGCTGCTTTTATATTAACTGGAAACATAGCACTAGCCCAATGGCAAGAATGTAATACTGGATTGAATGCAGATGTTGCTGTATATTCATTGCAATTTGCAATTAGCGGAAATAACATATTTGTAGGCAGGGATAATGGCTTTGCCGGCTATGGAGGAGGCGTCTTTTTATCTACAGATAATGGTGAGAGCTGGACCAAAAAAAGCTCCGGAATAACGAATACTTATATTAGTTCATTAGTCATAAGCGGCAATAATATATTTGCAGGCACACGAGGCGGAGTGTTTATATCCACAAACAACGGTGATAGCTGGACTCAGAAAAGTTCAGGAATTACTAATGATACTATATATGTATTAGCTATAAGCGGGAATAATATATTTGCAGGAACTCGCAACGGAGTATTTTTATCCATGAATAATGGTGATAGTTGGACTCAGAAAAATTCCGGGCTGACGAATACCCTGGTTATGTCTATAGCCATAAGCGGCAATAACATTTTTGCCGGCACTTGGGGTGGCGGAGTTTTTTTATCAACAGATAACGGCGATAACTGGACCACAAAAGATTCAGGGCTAACGCAATCTTATATCAATTCGATAGTCATAAGCGGCAATAACATATTTGCAGCCAGTTCGTACGGCGGCGTGTTTTTATCAACGGATAACGGCGATAGCTGGACTGAAAAAAATTCAGGTCTAAAGGATACTCGTGTTATTTCATTAGCCATAAGCGGGAACAACATATTTGCAGGTATATTTAATAGCGGAGTTTTTCTTTCTACGGATAACGGCGATAGCTGGATACAAAAAAATAACATTTTATCAAATATTGCTGTCATTTCATTAATATCTAGCGGTGATAAACTATTTGCAGGCACTTATTTCGGTGTTTTTTTAACAACAGATAACGGTGACAGCTTTGCTAAAAAAAGTAAAGGGTTACTTAATACTACAAATGCTTCTGTCCATTCATTTGCCATAAAGGAAAATAATATATTTGCAGGTACAAGCAAAGGCATGTTTTTGTCCACTGATAACGGGGATAACTGGACTGAAAAAAATCCTGGGCAAACTGAACCTTATGTCTCTTCATTCGCCATAAGCGGCGATAATATATTTGCAGGCACATGGGACGGTGTATATGTATCAACAGACAGCGGCATCAATTGGACTTTAAAAAAATCTTGGCTACAAACGGATACTTTGGTTTGGTCAATAACCATAAGCGGTAATAACATATTTGTAGCCGCTTATCGTGGAGGCGTGTTTTTATCAACGGATAACGGCGATAGCTGGACTGGAAAAAATTCCGGTTTAAGTGAAAGTCGTGTTTATTCATTAGCTATAAACGGCAATAATATATTTGTCGGCACTTATACAGGCGTGTATTTATCTACTAATAACGGCGATAGCTGGACTCAAAAAAATTCAGGATTAGCAAATGCTGGTGTCTATTCATTAGCCATTAGCGGCAATAATATTTTTGCAGGTACATTTCAGGGCGGCGTTTTTCTATCTACGAATAACGGTGATAGCTGGGCTGCAAAAAATTTAGGGTTAGGTGCTC
>JBEKWK010000250.1:0-5430 GCA_049513175.1 FCB group bacterium | reverse complement strand
ATACGAAGTTCCATTCGGAATTACTATTAATGAAGTTTTAAAACTGGTGAATGCCAAAAATACAAAAGCAGTTCAGGTTGGAGGAGCTTCCGGTTATTGTGTTCCGAAATGGGAATTTGACCGTCAGATTTCATTTGAAGATTTATCAACCGGAGGTTCGGTCATTATATTTAACGAATCACGGGATATGCTTCGGGTATTGAAAAATTTTATGGAATTTTTCGTGGAAGAATCCTGTGGGCAATGCACTCCATGCAGAATTGGGAATTATAAATTGCTGGAAGGAATAGAAAAAATAGAGAAAGATGAGTGTTCGATGACATATTTGAAAGAATTAGTGGAATTGGGCAAGTCTATGCAAATCGCCTCCAAGTGCGGTTTAGGTCAATCCAGTCCTAATGCTTTTATCTCTATTATGAACAATTTTGAAGATGAAATATTTTCTAAAACGATAAACGGATAGATAATTATGGAAAAAGATAAATTAGATAATCGAGCTCCTGTAGCTCAAAAGCCATTGGTTTACCCTAAAGTCGATATAACTGAAATCGGAGCGTTAGTTGAAGTTGATGTAAACAATATATCATTCAAGATACCACTTGGAACTACAATATTGGAAGCCTGCAGGCTAAACAATATTCATATACCGACGTTATGCTACCATGAAGATTTATGCCTGGCAGGTGTATGCCGTGTGTGTGTGGTCGAGGTTGAAGGAATGAGAACTCTTCAATCTGCATGTACTTTCCCGATTACTAATAGGATTAAAGTTCACACAACTTCAGAAAAAGTCAGGAAAGCGAGACACCATATCCTTGAGCTACTAATCAGCGAGCATTACGGAGAATGTTATTCATGCCACAGAAACGGGAATTGTGAGCTACAGAAATTGGCAAAGGAATACGGGGTTGATTCATATACTTTCGGTCATGTTACCGAGAGAAGACATAAAATTGACAGGTCAAGCTATTCCGTTGTACGGGATATGGACAAATGTATTTTATGCAAGCGTTGTGTAAGAACCTGCATTGACTTGCAGGAAGTAGGAGTATTGGAAGCAACTCACAGAGGCTATGATACAACAATTTCCACATTCCTAGATAAACCACTTGCCGATGTGATTTGCATTAACTGCGGACAATGTATAAACCGCTGTCCTACGGCAGCATTGAAAGCTAACGACCCTTCGGATGAAATATGGGAAGCAATAGATAATCCTCAAAAGCATGTTGTAATACAAACCGCACCATCTCCTCGTGCCGCTATAGGTGAAGAATTTGGTCTTGGTGCAGGTCATTCTCTTACCGGAGAATTAAATACAGCATTAAAGATGATTGGTTTTGATAAAGTCTTTGATACGGATTTTACTGCCGACCTTACGATTATGGAGGAAGGCACCGAACTTCTTATGAGATTAAAAAAGAAATTAGTGGATAAAGATGAAAGCGTGATGCTGCCTCAATTTACATCATGTTCGCCGGGATGGATTAAATATATAGAGCATTTTTATCCTGAATACCTGGATTATCTTTCATCATGTAAATCGCCTCAGCAGATGTTCGGTTCAGTAATCAAAACGTTTTATGCCGATGAAAGTAAAATTAATCCTGCTGATATAGTAACTGTAGCGGTAATGCCATGCTCGGCAAAGAAATTTGAGTGTAACAGACCCGAAATGGATGATTCGGGATTCAAAGATGTTGACTACGGTCTGACTACACGAGAGTTGGCACAGATGATTCGTGAAGCAGGTTTAAATCTTCCGGCACTTCCGAAAACCCATTTCGATACTCCATTTGGAGATGCTTCCGGAGCAGGTTTGATTTTCGGTGCTACCGGTGGAGTGATGGAAGCCGCTTTGAGAACAGCTTACGAGTTGGTAACAGGAAGGGAAGTTCCATTCAAAAACTTAGATATTATGCCCTGCAGGGGATTCGATGGAGTAAAACAAGCTTCTGTAAAGCTTAAAAATGTACTGCCTGCATGGAACTTCCTCGAAGGTGTCGAGCTTAAATTTATGATTGCACACGGTACGGCAAATGCAAAGAAAGTAATGGAAGCATTGAAACGGGGTGAATTAAATGATGTTCATTTTATCGAAATAATGGCTTGCCCGGGCGGATGTATCGGCGGCGGTGGTCAGCCTATTCCTACTTCACCTGAAATAAGGAAGAAAAGAGCAGAAGCTATTTATTCGGAAGATGCTGCCCTTACACTCAGGAAATCTCATGAAAATCCATATGTAAAATATATCTATGAGAAGTTTTTAACTGACGGTCCTTGCGGGCATAAATCCCACAAGTTGTTGCATACGCATTATACAAAGAGAGGGAAATATATAGATTAATAAAGTATGTGTATGCTGATTTTATATTTTACATTGAACAAGGGGCGAAAGCCCCTTGTTTTTTATATTGCACATATTTTATTTATTACTAATTAAATTATTTTTAGGCTAATTTTTAAATTTATTCGTTAATAAAGCAATATTAATTTTAAATATTACTAATCTTATAAAACTATAAAGGGCTACTTATGATTAAAAAAACAGTACAGAATGCGATTAATGGGCAAATCGTAAAAGAAATGTATTCTGCAAATTTATACCTATCAATGGTTGCTTATTTCCACTCTATAAATCTGAAGGGTTTTGCAAACTGGATGCAGGTTCAGGTGCAGGAAGAGACTTTTCATGCCATGAAATTTTTTACGTTTATACTTGACAGGAACGGAGAAGCAATCATTGGAAAAATTGATGCTCCTCCTACAAAATGGAAATCTCCTCTCCATGCTTTCCAGGAAGTTCTGAAACATGAAGAAGCGGTTACGGCTTCCATCAATGCCCTTGCAGATTTGTCCCATAAAGAGAACGACCATGCAACTACTGTTCTTCTACAATGGTTCATTACAGAACAAGTCGAAGAAGAAGCGAACACAAGCGATATAGTCGCAAGATTAAAATTAGCCGGCGATTCACCCGGAGGTATTTTTTTATTGGATAATGAATTGAAGACGAGAGTATTTACACCACCTGTAGCAGTATAATTTACCGACCCTTTATCCCCCTCCTAAAAAGGGAGGGGAAAATTTAGAGAAATTATAAATTAAGATATAAGCTTAAAGTGAAAAGTAAGTTTATAAGTCTAAGATAATTTCCCATTTATAAAATAAGTTTATAACAATCCAAACAAATACATCCGTTCATTTCATTCATAAGCTTAGTGTCTTTTGCAATAAATAACTTTCGAATGCTTTGCATACGATTGTTATTCCATTCATCTGATATATTATTGTTCAAAATATTACCAAATGAGAAATCACTTGATAAACCTGCAAGGCAACAAGCTTTCAAATCTCCCTGCCAGGTAACGTTCAATACATACCATAGCCAATAGCAAGACTTAGTCTTACCGGATTTGTATTTTGCCACATTTGTCGGCAGTTCGCGAAGGTCTTTTATCAAGTGGCGGTTTGCCTCTAAAGAAATTGATAGATTTTTTACTTGCTTTGATTCCTGAAAATTTTCTTCAAATGTAATGAATTGAGTTTCAATATATGGAGTTTTACTTTTTCTTGTTTTTTTAATATTAACTAAATATTTGATATTTTCAATGACAGTCTCTAATTTGCCGCCAGGACGTACGCTCTGGTAAACTTCTTCAGTAGCACCGTCAAGCCCGATAATTAAATAATCCAATCCTGCATCAATTAATTTGTCCATATCATCTTTAGATATTGTAATAAGATTTGAACTGACTGCAGTAAAAATTTTATTTTGATGAGCATATTCAACCATTTTAATAAAACTGTTGTTCAATAGAGATTCACCTAATCCATCAAGCCTTACTATGATTAAATAATCTTTTAAATCATCAATGAGCTTTTTATAATCTTCAAAATTTAAATAACCTTTTTGCCGTAAATCGGTTCCATTGCCTGCTAAGCAATAAGGACATTTCAGATTGCAGACATTTGTTAATTCGATATGAAGTATAAATGGATGTGATGTTAAATTGATCTTTTTAATTCTCCGTTCGTACTCAGCCCGCATTGCATTAAATATTTTCTTTATGCTTACTATTTTTTTTGAATTTATCATGGGAGGAAAATATCTAAGGAATGTTTGTCCTAATTCCTGTGGTCCATATAAAAATGATAAAAATTTCATTTGTTTAAAGTATTAGAAAATTTTTGATAAAAATTATAATAAAGACTTAGACAGAACAGATTAAATTAAATAATATTTAAGACATATTAAAATAATCTCAATTTTGCATTGTTCTCAGCATATTTGTAAATATTTAATCTCCCTTAATTTGTGTTTTTTCTAATGTGAATCCTTTTCCTGCTCCAATGCTTCATAAGCATACCTGAGATGGGGTATGACAATTGAGCCTCCGATGACCAGGGCTATATTCATAGCTTCATTCAGTTCATCCTGAGTACATCCCAATTCGAGGCAATTTTTGAGATGATAAATAATGCAATCGTTGCATCTCAGTACCATCGAGCCTACCAAGCCCATTAGCTCTTTGTACTTTGCGGGGATTGCACCTTCTTCATAAGTTTTGTTATCGAGTGCAAAGAATCTGTTAATCGGGAGGGAATTTTGCTTGAAAATTAATTCATTCCCATGTGTTCTTCTGTCATTTAAATCCTGCATAATATTTTTGTTTTCCATATTCACTTTATTTATTGGTTTTGAATTTTGTTATTTTTGCTTGTTCAAAATTATTTAAAAATTTTATTAATGTCAGGTAAATATGAAAAACTATTTTAAAATTATAATAGTGATAATAAGTTTATTGTGCTGCAGTTCTGCTTTTGCAAAGGGAGTTAATTTTATTAATGCTGATTGGAAGGAAATTCTGAAAACGGCAAAAGAGAAAAATAAATATATCTATGTTGATTGCTTCACTGATTGGTGCGGCTGGTGCAAGGTAATGGACAAACAGACTTTCACCGACAAAACAGTCGGCAATTTTATGAACACAAATTTTATAGCCGTGCGTTACGACATGGAAAAAGATTTCGGTTTGAAATTAGCAATGAAATACAGGGTTAATGTCTATCCATCAAGTCTTATATTCAACCCGGACGGAAAGCTGGTATATGTTCTCCACGGTTTCCAAAAGCCGGCGGACTTTTTAATTACATTGAAAAAATCTTTGGATAAGGCGAATCAACTCGATTTAAAGGGTGTTTCCGATTCATTAGATTTACCTTACCCGACTTTTTATAATTATTCTTTTATGAAAGGCGATGATAGGTCTTGGCCCGTACCCGATAAAGTAGGCAGATATTTAAACAAAGAGACTGATATATTTTCCGAAGTGAACTGGTGCCTTATATATCGTTTCAGCTTGCCGAAAATCTGGGAAGATTTTTTCTTATTGAATATTAATAAATTTAAAGATTTATACGGCGAGC
>JBEKWK010000249.1:0-5459 GCA_049513175.1 FCB group bacterium | reverse complement strand
AGCACAAAAGGAGAACGCTGGTTCAGATTTGTTTTTTCAATTCCTGATTTTGAAATTCGCCACGGGACCAGGTTTGATTATGCTATTGACCTGAGTATTGATTATGACTTATATCTCAGGAACAGTTTCTTTGGTGTAGGTATGGGAAGTAATTTTAACAACCGTTCATATTATTCCAAAGAACCTCTTGATATAAATTTATCTATGTCCAGAGGATTTTCTGAAACTTATACCGGTAGGATTGGTGTAAGATATAAAATTGTTAATAATTATAATATAGACAAAAATATTTATAACAATCCTGATTTATCATCTCTAAAAGAAGGAAAAGCTGAAAGATATTCATATTTTTTGACTTTCACATATGATACAAAAGACAACAGGCTTAATCCGAAAAAAGGTTATTTTATTGAGGCTGAATGGGAAAATTCACCTTTTGTAAAAATTCAAAATCCAGAACTCAAAATTCAGAATTTTGTATTGAATCGCTTTTCCTTTGAAGCTCAGTATTATTATTATATTGAATTCCTCAAAACAGTGTTTGCTTCAAGGTTTAAATCAGAATGGTTATCAAATATTGATTTGCCTGTTCAGTTCCTCCTTCCTATAGGAGGGAATAACACACTTCGCGGATTCCCACAGGACAGATTCTTGGACAAAGCATACGGCTTAGTTAATTCGGAATTGAGATTCCCAATCTGGTGTAGGCTTGGTGGAATCTTAGGATTAGATATGGGAAGAGTATGGTCATCAATCGAGGAATTTAGTTTTTATAACTGGAGAATTACACCTGCAGTGGGTCTAAGGTTTTATATGGATACATTCATAATCAGGGCAGATTTAGGATTCAGCAATGAATTTACAGGAGTCAACCTGAACATAAATCATATTTTTTAATACTAATCTTTAAATAAAAGGGCGAGAAAACCTCGCCCCTACAATTCTAAACATTAAGAAATTATCTTATTATTAAAAATCTTCCGTTAATTGAGTTCATTCCATTTGTAATTCTGAAATTATATGAGCCCAAGCTATAATTTTTAGTATCAATGTTATATTGATTATTTCCTGAAGATAAATATCCGAGATTTACATTACTAATAATTTGTCCTAATGAATTAATAATTGAAAGGCTATAATTCCCGTTATTAGATAGATTGAAATTAATAAAAGCTTGTTCATTGCAAGGATTCGGACTAACTACATAAGAAGCGTTAGTTTCTTTTTCACCACTTGACTTTTCATTTACATCTATGATTACTGAGCCTAATGTTATCACCGGGTTTTTCTTTATATAATTTAAAACGACCTCATATTCCGATAAACCTGTGAATACATGCTCGTTCTCAAACGGAATACCATACGCTTTTAATACCATTGGTACAAATTCATTTGTTGTAACGGAATATTTTTGTGTCGGGTCAATAGTTGTGCCGCCAATCATTACTTCAGATACTCTTGAGCCGACCGGTTTTGTTATATCTATTTTATAGCTCATTCCTAAACATTGAATGAAAAAGTCATCATTTATCTCAACATTTGCAGTTCCAATTTCAAGACCTCCGATAAGAGCCTGCCCATAAATCTGAAACGTATCTAATCTATAGCCAAGATGATTATCGGTATTAAATCCATAGCCAATCATACGGTAAATATCTGCCTGAACAATAGGTCCCTCATATAACTTCTGGGCTATCGAGCCTCCCGGTTCTATGGCAATATCAGTTTTTGTATAATCTTTAAAAGCGTTGCAAATAAGCGTTCCCGCACCAGTGTTATATTTACCATTTACAGGGTCAGCCACTTCATCAAGTTCTCCTAAGCAGTCTGCTAATTTTTTTGTATAAACATTTCCCCAGGTAGATTCAATATCCTGAATCAGACCATCTACAACACCTTTTACTTGAGGGAGTTCAGGAATACTTTCATCTAATACGACATTTTGAAATTTGTCCAATGAGACTTTCCCATTATCAATATTTAATGTTGTTATCCCAACATTCCGGTAATTTGCACCTACCTGTACGATAGGAATGCTATCACCATTGGGATTCATTGAAAAAACAGGTTTAGTCATATTATAATGGTCATGCCCGCCAACAACTAAATCAATACCGGGAACATAGGATAGAAGGAGATTATCATAATATTCTCCAAGATGTGATAACAGAATTACAACATCACACTTTTCGGTAGCTCTAAGGGTTTGAACCATTTCACCGGCAATCTGAACAAAATTAGTATCAATAAAAACATCAGGAAGACATTGTGATGTTAAATTTGTTTCAGGTGTAGTTAAACCGAATATTCCAACAGTGACATTACCTGATTTTTTTAAAATATACTTTTTAACCTGGGCAAGATTTTTTAAAGAAGCGTTTAATAACACCATATTAGCACTAAGAAATGGGAATGTAACTCCTGAAGCTCTTGCTGTCCCAATTGATGTATCTAATGTTGATGCAGTCAGGTCGAATTCGTGATTACCTAATGTCATAGCATCAAACCCCAGTTGTTGCATGAGCTCATACTCGGCAACACCAAAGTATTTATTAAAGAATAAATCACCTATAGATACATCTCCGGCATGCAACACAATAGCGTTAGAATCCTGTTGTTTTGCTCCATAAATCACTGAAGCAGCACGTGCAATACCACCAAATTTTCCCTGCAGATTATTATCGCGGGAACCTCCGGGAGCTAAGTTCGAGTGAGTGTCATTAACATGAATAATAGTAACTTTATCAAGAGCAGATAATGTAATACTGCAAAATAATAATGCAACAGCGAAAAGTGTAAATAATGTTTTCATTGAAAGACTCCTTAAATATTTAAGAAAAAATTATTGATTTATCACATTGCAAAATTATCTTTCTATGTATTCATGTTTGTCATACTAAAGTAAAACATTTGTCAAAAAAATGTCAAATTTTAACAAAATTTTATTGAATTCACCTCGATTTGTATATAACCTATCAATTTGTAGGTGACCAATGGCAAAGGCTCAGTAAGTATGATACATGGAAAAAAATTACACTTGAAAAGAGTCTATTCAGAACTTTGTTTTAAGGAAAATTTAGAAATGATGATTGTTCAGTAAAAAAATAAAACTACTAACTGCTAATTGCACAATGTTTACTGATTTCGTGGGCTCAACGGGATTCGAATTTATACATCCTATTAGCTGAATACATTTAATTTTAATTAATCCTATTTTATCTTAATTAAATTAAAAATCAGATGTAACACCTTGTACTGCCAATGACAGTTTCTGAATTATTCCTTCACAAACATTTTTGTATCTTCTCCAATTTTTAATAAATATACTCCTCTTGTTAATGATTCAATATTCATGCGGGTTTCTGTACTTTCGATAGTTCCTGAAATTAATTTATTTCCTAGCATATCATAAATGTTAATTTCTTTCCCGATAAAATTTGCAGAATTAATATTTAGAAAATCGCCAGCAGGATTGGGATATAAAATGTAATCAATTTTTTGGTAATCCACTTTTACTTCAGTAATACCTAAATCACTTAGTTTGGCTCTAAATATGCCACCACCACCAATAAGATATTCATAATAGTTACCTGCAAAAACATAATTTTCGCCAATAGAAATTGCATGAATTTGTAAATTTATTATTCCAGTATCTTTTTCAGTCCAATTATCTCCATAGTCTGTGGATAAAAATATTCCACCGCCAGTACCTACAAAAAAGATATTCCCCTTGATTGAAGCAGCTCTTATATTCAAGTTATTTAAACCTAAATTTTTTTCAGTCCAATTATCTCCAAAATCTGTGGATAGGAATATTCCACCACCCCAGGTACCTGCATAAATATTATTTCCGCTTGATGATAAAGTATATACATCATGGTTTTTTAAACCAATATTTTTTCTTGTCCATTTATTACCATTGTCTGTGGACATATATATACCATCATCAGTTCCTGCAAATAAATTATTCCCGCATATTAATACTGAATATACATTTATGTTTTCAAATTTTTTATCTGTTGAAAACCAACTGCTGCCGTTGTCTGTAGATAGAAATATACCTAGAAAAGAGGCACCTGCCAAAATTGTATTTCCTAATGTTGATATTGCAGAAACATTGTACACTTGTGGGAAATTTGTTTTAGGAGCCCAATTAATTCCATTGTCTGTGGACATATATATTCCATAATCCGCACAAGCAAAAACATTATTTCCTGATATTGAAAATGAAGTAACATCCAACAAACTTGATAATCCTGAATTTTTAATTTTCCAGCTATTACCATTATCTACAGACAAACATATACCTTTATTCATTGTGCCTACAAAAATATTATCTCCATTTACAGTTATATTATTAATATTAATATTGGATAAATCAATATCTTTAATAACAGACCAATTATCTCCCATATTTGATGATTGAATTATTCCATCATCAGTGCCGGCAAAAATATTATTCCCATTAATTGAAATTGACCATATATTCAGGTTTGTTAAACCGGAATCTTTTGTAGTCCAATTGTCCCCATTATCTGTGGACAGGAATATTCCTCTTCCTCCTATACCTGCAAAAATATTATTTCCACTTATTGCTAAAGATAGTATATATAAACTTGTTAATCCTGAATTTTTGGGAGTCCAGCTATTGCCATTGTCTGTAGACATAAATATCCCACCCCATGTTGCGGCAAAGATATAGTTTGTTCTTATTGATATTGATTCAATGAGCAAGTCTGTTAACCCGTTATTTCTTTTAGTCCAACTATTTCCGTTATCTGTGGATAGAAATATTCCATCGCCAAGTGTGCCGGCAAATATATAATTACCATTTATAGATAATGATGTTACATAAAAGTTTGTCAATCCCGAATTTTTCTCTGTCCAATTATTGCCTTCGTTAGTGGACATAAATATTCCGGCATTGGTTCCGGCAAATATATTGTTCCCATTTATTAATATTGATGTAATATTCATATCTGTTAAACCTGAATTTCTTGCTGTCCATCTATCACCATTATCTGTGGATTGGAATATTCCACACTTAGTACCTGCAAAAATATTATTTTCACTAATTGCTATAGACTGAATATACAAGTTTGTTAAACCTACATTTTTTGCTGCCCAAAAGTTTCCATTGTCTGTGGATAGAAATATTCCGTTACCATAAGTACCTGCAAATATATTATATCCATTAACAGTTAAAGAATTTACCATCCCAAATTCTACAATATTTCCATTACACGGCTCCCATTGGGCATTCAGAGATGTAAAACCAAGAAAGGAAATTAGTAATAGGAAAAAAAGTTTTTTCATTTTCTTATTCCTTCACAAACATCTTTGTTTGCTCACCGATTCTTATTAAATATACTCCTCTTGGTAATGACTCAACATTAAGTCGGGTTTCGGTACTTTCGGTTTTGACTAACATTAATTTATTTCCAAGTATATCATAAATA
>JBEKWK010000248.1:0-5475 GCA_049513175.1 FCB group bacterium | reverse complement strand
TGATGATGTTACTGAAAATATATTATTAACAAATGTCGGCAATATCGCTATAATAGCCAGAAATATTGACCCCGGCAATGTAATCTTAGTTAAAATATTGTCAACGTATTCAGAAGTCGGTTTACCCGGTCTGATGCCGGGAATAAAGCCGCCCTGCTTTTTCATATTATCGGCTATGTCTTTGGGATTAAAAACTATAGCTGTATAAAAATATGTGAAAAATACTATCACTATTCCATAAATAGTTGCATGAACAAAAGACCTGTCGCTGAATAAATGAGCAACCGTGGCAATTGTATTACTATTCGGGAAGAAACTCAATATAGTATTTGGCACAAACATCAATGATTGTGCAAATATTATAGGCATAACTCCGGCAGTATTAACTCTCAATGGTATATACTGGGTAGTTCCGCCGAAAACCTTTCTGCCAACCTGCCTTCGGGCATATTGAACGGGTATCCTCCTTGCACCTTGAGTAACAAGAATAACTGATGCAATAATCCCCGTCAGCAAGACCAATATAATCAGTTCGACGGGCCATAATCTTTGTCCGACTTCAATCAGCTTCCATTCCTGGAATACCGCAACAGGAAGTCTTGCCACTATTCCTATAAATATAATCAATGAAATTCCGTTTCCAATACCCCTGTCTGTAATCTGTTCGCCAAGCCACATTAAAAATATCGTACCTGCCGTTAACAGCAAAACTGTAGTTATCATAAATAATGAATGAGAGCCTGCAACTAATGATAAACCGTTTGATGTCTGGGTATTAATCAATTTTACGCTGACTGCCCAGCCCTGTAACCCGGCAATAAGCACAGTACCGATTCTTGTATATTGGTTTAATTTTCTTCTGCCCTCTTCACCTTCTTTTTGTAATTTCTGGATTTCAGGAATTACAATTCCGGCAAGCTGGAAAATAATAGAAGAAGTAATATACGGCATTATTCCGAGGGCAAATATCGCAGCATGCGAAAAAGCACCACCGACGAACATATCGAATAAACCGAATAATGTATCGGAATCATTGCCTTGTGTTGCCTTTAACACCATTAAATCAACTCCCGGAAGAGTAATATGGGCTCCAAGGCGAACAACAATTAAAATCAAAAGAGTTGTTATTATTCTCTTTCTCAGTTCTTCAATTTTGAAGATATTCTGGAATGTCTGAAAAGCATTACTCATGTATTGTTACTGTACCTCCTGCTGTTTCTATTTTTTGTTTAGCAGAGACCGAAAAGTTATGAGCTTCAACAATTAGAGATGCCTTTAACTCACCGTTTCCCAATATCTTAAGAGGTAACCCTTTCTTCGATAATACACCCAAACCATATAGAATATCGAAGCTCACCTTATTATCATCAAATTTATTCTTATCAAATAGTTCCTGCAGTTTCCCTACATTAACAACCTGAAATTCAACACGGTTGCGATTAAAGAAACCGAATTTGGGTAATCTCCTGTTTAAAGGCATCTGACCTCCTTCGAAGCCTCGCCTTACAGTCGTTCCGGAACGTGCCTGCTGACCATTATTACCTTGTGTAGAAGTGCCGCCATGACCTGAACCCTGTCCCCTGCCGATTCTTTTCTTTTTATGCCTGGCACCTGCTGCGTAACTAAGATTTCCTATGTGTTTCATATTAAATTTATATTTATTTAATAATTATTATCAATTTATTAATCAGTAACTTCATCCACTTTAACAAGATGCTTCACAATTTCCACCATACCGCGTGTTTGCGGATTATCCGGCAAAATTTTACTGTAATTCGGTCTTCCCAAGCCCAAAGCTTTAATTGTAAGCTTTTGCTTTTCAACTCTTTTTATAACGCTTCTCACTTGCGTAACTTTTATTTTTGTTTCTTTTGTTTTCTTTTTCATTTCACATCATAAATAAGATATTAAATTTACTTTATTTATTGTTCTGATTTTAAAATTTTAAATAAACATTTTTTGCTATTACTTTATAACTTTACAAACTTTATGAACTTTACAAACTTTTAACTCATTTAACCATTTACAACTTTTTCAATAGGGATACCTCGTCTCGCCGCAACAGCATTAATATCATTAAGTTCTCTTAATCCCTGTAAAGCAGCTTTAACCGTATTATGAGGATTTGAAGAGCCGAGACTTTTAGTCAACACATCCTCTACACCTGCCAGCTCAAGAATAGCCCGAACTCCGCCTGCGGCGATAACACCTGTACCTTCGCTTGCAGGTCTGATAAGAACCTTAGCCGCACCGAATCTGCCGATTACTTCATGTGGTATGGTTTTACCCTGAAGCCTGACGGTTACTATGTTCTTTTTTGCCGATTCGGTTGCCTTTGTAACCGCATCAACAACTTCGCCTGCTTTGCCGAGACCGTATCCAACCCTGCCGTTACCATCGCCGACTACTACAATAGCCGAGAAGCTGAATCTTCTTCCGCCCTTAACGACCTTAGCGGTACGTCCGACATATACAAGTTTATCTTTTAGTTCAAGTTCTGAAGCTTTAATTTTTGCCACTTATAACTCCTTTTGCTTTCCTTTTATCAAAATTATCCTGTCCCGTATTGGGGCTATAAATTTTTGAATCTTTTCAAATAACAGTATTAAATATAAAAAAGCATACATTTTAAAATTCCAAACCGCTTTCACGGGCAGAATCTGCCAATGCTTTAATTCTTCCGTGGTACAGAAATCCGCTACGGTCAAAAGCCACTTTCTTTATTTTCTTTTCCAATGCCTTTTTTGCGATTGCAGTTCCCACCAATTTGCTCTTTTCAAGTTTTTTCATTTTCGGTTTAATCTGCTCTTTAACATCTTTATCCAAAGTAGATGCCGATACTAAAGTTTTCCCGTCTTCATCATCAATAATTTGTGTATAAATATGATTCAGACTTTTATGAACCGATAATCTTAATCTGTCCGGAGTACCGTGTATTTTCTTACGGATATGTTGTTTCCTCCGGCTAATTCTTTTTTTCTTTAGTTCTAAATTATTCATTTTATATCAACTATTTACTTTATAACTTTCAACTTTATACTTTCAACTTACTTTGAAGTAGTCTTACCGGCTTTACGTCTTACGTATTCATTCTCCAATCGGATTCCTTTGCCTTTATAAGGTTCCGGAGGACGCATTTTCCTGATTATTGCCGATACTTCTCCGACAAGCTGTTTATCTATCCCATTTACAATAATAGTATTCGGATTTGGTGATAAAAACTCAATGCCTTCCGGCGGCAGAATCAATATCGGATGAGAGTAACCTAAAGCAAGCAACAATTTTTTGCCCTTTAATTCTGCTTTATAACCGACGCCGATAATCTGTAATGTCTTGGAAAATCCGTTAGATACACCCTCAACATTGTTGGCGATAATAGACCTGCATAATCCGTGCAAAGACCTTATTTTCTTTTCATCGTTGGGACGGACTACTGTTAAAATATTATTTTCCACGTTACAATTTATACCCTCCGGTAATGTAAAATCCAATTCACCTTTTGGACCTTTGGTTTTTACTACTCCGTCTTTCAAAGAAATTTGAACTTTGTCCGGTATATTAATTGGTTTTTTGCCTATTCGTGACACTGTAATAACTCCGATTCTTAAATAATTACCAAATTGTACAAAGTACTTCACCGCCGATATTCATCTTGCGGGCTTGCTTATCAGACATAATACCCTGAGAAGTAGATATAATAGCAATCCCCAAGCCGTTTTTGACTCTCGGAAGCTGGTCAGCCGGAACGTAAATTCTTCTCCCCGGTTTGCTTATCCTGGTCAGCTCCTTAAAAGCCGGCTCCCTTTTATAATACCTCATAGTTATCCGTATATAGGCTCTATTACCTTCGGTAACTACTTCAAAGTCGGCAATATAGCCCTGGTCTTTTAATATCTCGGCTAAACCTAACTTTGTATTTGACTTAGGTATATCTACAGTTTTATGCTTTGCCGTCCCGGCATTGCGAATCTGCGTTAAAAAATCTGATATTGTATCTGTTACTGGCATATACTTTCAATAAATTGTGATTACCAACTTGCTTTTTTAATTCCGGGAATTTTCCCTTCCAATGCTAATTGACGAAACTGGTGCCTGCAAAGACCGAATTTACGGTAAACTCCTCTGCCTCTTCCGGTTACGGTACAACGGTTTCTGACTCTATCCGGCGAACTGTTACGCGGCAGTTTCTGAAGACCGGCTGAATCGCCTAACTTTTTGAGCGCTTCCCGTCTCTCTTTATATTTTTCTACTAGCCTTATTCTTTTCTCGTTTCGAGCGTATATTGCTGTTGTTGACATATTTTTTATTCCCGTTTACGAAATGGAAAACCAAATTCTGCAAGAAGAGCATAAGCCTCTTCATCATTTTTTGCATCAATTACGAATGTAATATCTAACCCGCTAATTTTATTTACTTTATCTACATCTATTTCAGGGAAAATTATTTGCTCTTTAATACCGATAGTATAATTCCCCCTACCGTCAAAACTTTTATCGGAAAATCCTCTGAAGTCTCTGATACGCGGTGAAGCAATATTGATAAACCTGTCTAAAAACTCGAACATCCTTGCTCTTCTTAAAGTTACTCTTGCACCGATAGGCATTCCCTGGCGTAATTTAAAATTAGAAATAGCCTTTTTTGCTCTCGTTACTGCAGGTCTCTGACCTGTAATCAATTCCAGCTCATTCACCGCAAAAGTAAGTAATTTCACATCTTGTGTAGCTTCGCCCATACCCATATTCAAAGATATTTTAGTTAATTTGGGAACCTGCATAACCGATTTATAGCTGAATTTTTTCATCATTGCAGGAATGACCTGGCTATGATAAAATTCTTCGAGCCTTGGCTTCGGAGGCTTCTTTTTATCCTTAATATCTTCAAGCCTTTTACCTTCAGGCTTCAGGTCTAACTTTTTTGGAGTTCCTGTGGCTCCCTGTGATTTTCCCATAATTCTATACTAAATAATAATTTTTAATTACACATTTTTATCATTTGTCTTAGCATACCTGACAGTTACTTCTTTGCCGTCTTTTTCTTCAAATCTAATACCGGCACGAGTCGGAAGTTTATCCGAATCAATTAATAACACATTCGAATAATGAACAGGCATCTCTTTGCTGATAATACCGCCGGTTTGATTCTTCTGGCTCGGTCTTTGATGTTTTTTCCTGATATTGACACCTTCGACAAGGATTCGCATAGTTTTAGGATAAACTTTTAAAACTCTGCCACTTAATCCTTTATCATTACCGGCTATAACCTGTACCGTATCATTTTTTTTAATTTTTAATTTCATATAAGCATTTTATATAATATAACTTAAGTCTCAAATTTAAATTACTTCGGGTGCAAGAGAAACAATTTTCATATAATTTTTTTCACGTAATTCGCGTGCAACAGGACCGAAAATACGAGTGCCGCGAGGTTCGCCCGCCGCATTTAAAATAACTGCGGCATTATCGTCAAATCTTATAT
>JBEKWK010000247.1:0-5482 GCA_049513175.1 FCB group bacterium | reverse complement strand
ATTATTTTTAGGTGAATATTTTACAAAGGGCTTTTTAAATAATATTATTAAATCTTCAGTTGAGTTATTAGCCGGAATACCGTCAATTGTCTATGGATTTTGGGGATTGTTTGTTTTTGTTCCAATGTTTAGAAATTTTGAGATTATGATGGGAATATCACCTTACGGTGTCGGTATTTTCACTTCAGCACTTATTCTATCTATAATGATTATACCATACTCATCATCAATAATCATGGAAGTAATAACAATGGTGCCTAAAGATTTAAAAGAAGCAGCATATTCACTCGGTTCAACACGATTTGAAATGATAAGAAAAGTAATGCTCCCTTATGCAAGTTCCGGAATTTTTGCAGGTGTTTTACTTTCATTATGTAGAGCCTTGGGTGAAACAATGGCTGTTACTATGGTTATCGGTAATTCTAATATGCTTCCTGCAAGTATCTTTGGTCCGGGTAATACCATGGCGAGTATAATTGCAAATGAATTTACAGAAGCAACGAGCGATTTGTATCTTTCTTCATTAATCGGGATCGGACTGTTACTATTTGTAATCTCTATAATTATTAATTTTACCGGAAAGTATATTATTAAAAAGTTTGCACCACAATCAAATATCTAATTTGTTTATAAATCAATGGTAGTTTAAATAATAATGTAAAATTTAAATAAGTATAATTTACGATTTTAGAAGTACGATTGTAGATTTAATTTAAAAATCGTAAATCTAAAATTTAAAATCTAAAATAAGAAATTGAATGACAGATAAAGGAATAAAATATAGGAAACTGAAAGACAAGCTTTTCTTTGTCTATATTATTTGCGGGTCTCTGATAATAATAGTACCCATATTTTATATCTTGTATTATATTGTTTTAAAAGGTATCAGTTCAATCAACTGGGAATTTTTTGTATCCTTACCGTCTCCTCCCGGTGAAACAGGGGGCGGAATTGCAAATGCATTAGTTGGCACACTTATTTTATTAATATTGTCTGGATTGTTTGCAATTGCTCCTTCTATTGCACTTGGTATATATTTGTCTGAACACAGGTCATCAAAGTTGGCAAATAGTGTAAGATTAGGTGTTGAAATTCTCCAAAGTGTACCGTCCATTGTAATTGGAATAATCGTTTATATATGGATTGTCAGACCTTTGGGAGGATTTAATGCATTATCAGGCGGAATAGCACTTGCTCTGATGATGATTCCTATAATTACCAAATCAACAGAAGAGACATTGAAACTTATACCTAACAGCTTAAAAGAAGCGTCTATGGCTCTCGGTGTCCCGAACTATAAAACAATATTGCGAATAATCCTTCCTGCAGGATTGAGCGGAATTTTGAACGGTATATTAATCGCTATCGCACGTGTTTCAGGAGAAACCGCACCGTTACTTTTTACGGCATTTGGTAATCCGTTTATGAGTACAAATATTTTAAAACCGATAAATAATTTACCTTTATTAATTTTTAATTATGCCGGAAGTCCGTATAAGGATTGGCACGCATTGGCTTGGGGTGCTTCATTTGTATTAGTGGTATTTGTTTTATTAATGAATATAATAGCTAAAATTATAGCAAAAAGATGGAAAGTACAATTCTAACTATTAAGGATTTTAATTTTTATTACGGTGATGCCCAGGTTCTTAAAAATATTAACCTGACAATATTCAATAACCGTGTTACAGCAATCATGGGACCCTCCGGATGTGGAAAAACCACTCTTATCAGGGCTATCAACCGTATGCATGAACTGGTTGGAAATGCGAGGAGTGAAGGAATAATAGAGCTTGACGGTGAAAATATTTTAAATATGGATTCAATTTATGTAAGAAGAAAAATCGGGATGGTTTTTCAAAGTCCCAATCCTTTTCCGACTATGAGTATTTATGACAATGTAATAGCAGGTTACAAATTGAACGGAACGAGATTAAACTCATCGGAAAAGGATAAAATCGTGGAAGAATCTTTGGAGAAAGCTGCTCTTTGGAAAGAAGTAAAAGATAAATTGCATAAAAAAGGAACTTTTCTTTCAGGTGGGCAACAACAGAGATTGTGTATAGCAAGGGCTTTGGCTATGAAACCGGAAATTTTATTGCTCGACGAGCCGACTTCAGCATTGGACCCTATTGCTACTACTCATATCGAAGAATTAATCAGCGAGTTAAAAAATTATGTTACAATGATTTTGGTAACGCATAATATAGCACAGGCTGCGAGAATTTCCGATTATTCTGTTTTTTTATATTTGGGAGAGCTGATTGAATACGGTAAAACCAAGGACTTATTTACAACTCCGAAAGATAAAAGAACAGAAGAATATTTAACCGGAAAATTCGGATGATAATTAATTGCAAATTACTAAATACTAATTACTAATTTTGTTAAGAATAAAATAGTAAATAAATAAATATAATGGTAGATATTAGAAATACGACTGTGATTGTCATTCTGAACGAAACGAAGTGGAGTGAAGAATCCAAAAACCAGCATGTATACTGGATTCTTCGCTACGCTCAGAATGACTATTTTGTAAATTTAAAATCATAAATAGGAATTATTATGGCTGAACATTTATTAAAGAATTTTGATGATGATTTAAATAAACTTCGTTACCGTTTAGTTAAAATGGGTACACTTGTGCAGCAGCAGGTAGAATTCACTTTTAAGGCATTATTAGAAGATAACCTGGAATATGCAAAACTTGTAATAGAAACTGAAAAAAAAGTAGATAAGCTGGATATAAAAATAGATAAACAATGTTTGAAGATTTTTGCCTTGCATCAGCCTGTGGCAATGGATTTAAGACTTGTACTTGCCGCTGTTTCAATAAACGATAAAATGGAACTAATAGGAGACCTTGCAAATAATATAGCACATAATATAATTGAGATGAATAATCTACCGGGATTAATTGCTAAAACAAAATTCCCTGAACTAACCGAGGCAGTGCAATTAATGCTTTCCACATTAATGGATTCTTATGTCAATTTGGATGATGACCTTGCAATAGAAGTCATTAAGAGCTATTCAGATGTAAAACGAATTTACTTTGATAATTTTAATGCTATTTTGCTGTTAATGAAAAATGATATTTATCTAATTGAGTTAGGTTCTTTCTTAATTGATATAAACAGAAACATTCAGGTTATTTCCAGGCAAGCAAGAACTATAGCCCAGGAATTAGTTTTTTTGGTCGAAGCGAGAATGATTAGACATCAAAATATAGAAGAAATTATTAAACCTGAATCAGACATTGAACAAGGAATTTAAAGCTATATTTTATTAAAAACGAACTTGAAAAAAATGTAGAACAAATGAATAAAATATTTACAAAAATATTCCTAAGCTATCTTGCTGTTATTTTTATCTTTTCGGCATCTACTGTGTATTTTTCATTTAGTATCATAAGAGAAAATTATCAAAACACTTTAATTCACAATCTCATCAACGAAAATAATTCAATTATCTACTATATTACTCCATTATTAAAAGAAAACAAATATTCAAATCTTGATTCTTTAATTAAGAATTTAGGAAGGGAAATTGAATCAAGAATAACAATAATTAATCCTCAGGGTATAGTCATAGCCGATTCAAAAGCAGATGTAAAAACAATGGATAATCATTCCCAAAGACCTGAAGTGATGCAGGCAAAAACCGGGGGTACAGGTACTTCAATCCGGCATAGTTATACAGTAGATAAAGACATGTTGTATGTAGCATTGCCGATTATGTACGGGAGTAATCTTCTAAGTATCTCCAGAGTAAGTTTATATATGGATGATGTTGACAATTTGATCAATTCTTTGTTATATCGAATTCTGCAAATAATATTTGTAATAATTCTATTAGCTTTAGTCTTTGGATTATTATTTTCCCAAAACTTCACAAAACCAATCAAACAGATGGCTTCTGCGGCTCATTTAATATCCGAAGGAAATTTCAATATCAAAGTAAATTTAAAAAACAAAGGAGAATTAAAATTACTTGCCGATAGTTTTAACAACATGGTTGAAAGAATAAAGGAACTTTTTACACAGTCAAATCAAAAGAAAGAAGAGTTGAATAACATCATCACTTCTATCCAGGAAGGCTTGGTTGTACTGGATAATCAAAATAAAATAGTTCTCTCAAATCAAAGTTTTAATAATATAGTAAAAAATGGTTCTGTAATCGGGAAATTCATATGGGAGATTTTAAGAGATAACCAGGTTGATAAATTTATTAAAAAAATGAAAGAATCGGAAACAAGCTTAGTCACAGAAATTCAATATAATGATGAATATTATCTTTGCAGTGCCAACCATATAAATCAGCAAAAAGAAATTGTAATAATTTTTTATAATATAAGTGAACTTAAAAAATTAGAAAATATCAAGAAAGATTTTGTAATCAATGTATCACATGAATTACGAACACCATTAACCGTGATTAAAGGATATATCGAGACTATTGATGAAACAATTTCCGAAAATGAAATAGATGAAAATATCAGTACGGAAGAGACACGAAAATACATTGATATTATTAAAAATCACACAAACAGGTTAATTAATATCGTACAAGATTTATTATCTATTACTCAACTTGAAGAAAAAAGCATTAAAATAAATATAATCGAGTTTCAGTTAGATAAGTTTTTTAATAACCTCAACAATACATTTGAACAAAAATTAAAACAAAAGAATTTATATCTAAAAATAAACATTAATCCTGATATTTCATTTATTAAAGCAGATGAGTTTAAGTTAGAACAGATGTTTATTAATTTAATAGATAATGCAATTAAATATACGGAAGAAGGAGGTATAATAATAAATATTGATAGAGATAATGCTCATGTACGCTTTGAAGTAATTGACACAGGAATAGGTATTCCTGATAAGGATAGAGACAGAATATTTGAAAGATTTTATACTGTTGACAAATCCCGTTCCCGACAGATGGCAGGTACGGGTTTAGGCTTGTCAATTGTAAAGCACATCGTTTTGCTTCATAATGGTAAAATAAATGTGGAAAGTACGATTGGCACCGGTTCAAAATTTATTATTTTACTTCCAAATATATAATTAGAACATAAGGTATGGAACCAATTTTAAAAAATATCGAGAAAGAAAAATCATTTAAAAAGATATTCATTCTTGAAGATGAAACTGATATTGCTGATTTAGTTGCAATAAATCTGAAAAAAGAAGGTTACAAAACTCACGAGTTTTTTAAAGCTGACAGCTTTTTTAAATATTTGAATCAAGATATGCCTGACCTTTTAATACTTGACTTGATGTTGCCTGATATTGATGGATTGGAAGTCTGTAAAATATTAAAGAAAGACCAGAAATATTCTCAAATTCCTATAATTATGCTTACTGCCAAAGCAGAAGAATTTGACAAAATTATAGGCTTGGAACTTGGTGCAGATGACTATATAACTAAACCTTTTTCACCGCGAGAGCTTGTTGCCAGAGTTAAAGCAGTA
>JBEKWK010000246.1:0-5495 GCA_049513175.1 FCB group bacterium | reverse complement strand
GTGGCACCATCATTAATTGCCTGCTCAATATCGTAAATATCAATGTAGTCGCCGAATACTTCTTTTGTGTTTCTATCCGTAAATTCTATCGGAGTGCCTGTAAAACCTATGAATGAAGCATTTGGCAGGGCATCCCTCAAATATTTTGCAAAACCATATATGATATAAGATTCCTTTTCCTTGCTTATAACTTTAGCCTCGAAGCCGTACTGTGTCCTGTGGGCTTCGTCTGCTATCACGATAATATTTTTTCTTGTCGAAAGTGTTGGGAAGATGCTGGTTTCTTTGCTGTCGTTCCTGTCTGGGAAAAATTTCTGAATTGTAGTAAATACTATTCCACCGGAAGCTACTTTTAACAAATCCATCAGATTTTCCGTGCTGTCTGCCTGTACAGGTTTTTGCCTCAGCAAGTCAGAACAATTTGCGAAGGTCTCGAATAGCTGGTCGTCCAAATCGTTCCTGTCGGTTATCACAACTACAGTAGGATTATCTTTTTCCAAAATTAATTTCCCGGTATAAAACACCATGCTTAGACTTTTTCCTGAGCCTTGCGTATGCCAGATAACACCTGCCCTGCCGTCCCCATGCTCGGAGCTTGCATTTAATGTCGTATATATAGCCTTGTTCACTGCGTAATACTGATGATAGGCGGCTATTTTCTTGTCGGTTTCGATATATACCAGACCTGTATTTTTATCTTCCTTTTTTGTTTTTTCAAAGACTGTGAAGTGACGCACCAAATCCAAAAGTGTAGATTTATTCAGCATCCCTCTGAACAGCACTTCCATCTGGCTTGTGGTCAAAGAGGCTTCTTTGCTTCCGTCAATAGATTTCCAAGCCATGAAACGTGAAAACTTTGAAGTCAGCGTGCCTGCACGGGACTCTAATCCATCGGATATGACGAGCAGACAATTGTAATTGAATAGGGAAGGAATTGCATTTTTATAATTCTGCATTTGAGTGAATGCCTTATGTACCGTAGCTTTTTCATCGGCAGGATTCTTCAATTCAATGACTACAAGCGGCAAACCGTTGACGAACAAAATTAAATCAGGTCTCTTGTTTTGATTATTTTCTATAACGGTAAATTGATTGACGCACAGGAAATGATTGTTTTCGCAATTCTCATAATCAACAAGCCAGACCTTATCGCCTTTGATTCTGCCATCGAAGCGGTACTCAACATCAATGCCGTTAGCTAAGTATTTATGGAACTGCTCGTTATTACCGATTAAATCATTTGAAGTCAGCCGCAGGACTTTCTTTACTGCGTCCTCTCTTGCTTCTGCGGGTACATTCGGGTTTATTTTTGCGAGAGAACTTTGCAGTACATCGAATAATATTACATCGGCATAGCTGTTTCTTTTTGATAAACCGGTGAAATCCAATACCGCATTTCCGCCAAGGTCATCAGGTGCAATCGAGGAACCGTGGACGTGAACCCAGCCCAGTTCCTTGAATAATTCTATTGCGTATTGCTCTATTTGGTCTTCAGTCATAAGTTATTTTTATTTTTTTTAAAATATTTCTTGTTTTATATAGTCTCCAATATTAAATTTGTAATCAAAAACAAGTAAATCCTTGCAAGTGGGGCTCCGTAGTGTTCCTCGTAAATAGCTTGCAGGGTTTTGTCATTTTAAGGGAACAATCCGCTTTCTTCAACAATCCTTGGTTTTATTATATTGTAATAAGTATCTTCATTATGTTCTTTTTTCCTGAAAATAGCCCAACTAACGAAATCTACAACCTGAAGGCATTTTTCTTCACTTGGCTTTTTAATTTCAATAATCAGCCTCACGTTATGTTTGCTATCAGATTGTGATTCAAGATAATGCTTAAAATTCTGATTTAAAAATTTATTTGTTTCCCTTCTCGAAGCAATTAAATGTATAGGTTGGTCAATAGGTATCAGCTTTCTTGTATATACCCTATCAAGCAGAATATTGGCAACATAATTGTAAAGAACATGCTTTTCATTTTTCAGTTTAGTATATACTTTCCTTTTATTCAAATAAATTGAAATTATTGATACATCTTTTTCCTTTAACATTGATAACAGTTTTATCCTTGTATTAGGCATTTCCTTATAAGCGTGCAAAACACCGGAATGACGCTTAATATCATTCTTACTGAAAGTTCTGAATATTTTTTTGACTATATTTTCAACTGAACTCTTCGACTTTAAAAACAAAAAAGTAATAACGAAATTATTTGATGTTTTCTTCTTAGAAAAATCAAATCCCAAATCCCCACTTTCATCTAAAAATATATATGGCATAGCTTAAATTTTCACCCTCACCTTCCCGTTCATCAGTTTCGGCAGTAGCTCGTCCCGAAGCTTTGGTAGGGTGAGGTTTTGTTTTTATAAATTATTTATAATTGTATCCCAATTCTTTTTCATGTATAATTTAATTCCTGTACCAGGATTATAATTTGGAAAAATATTTATAAAATCTTGGACCGTATTTTCAAATTTGTTATTACTTATAAATCTTATTCGAGCAAGATATATCATTGCAATTGATGGAGAGCGTGATTGACCTTGATTACAATGAATTAATATTTTCTTATCTGTAATATTTTCTTCAATAAATGACATTGCAGCTTTCATTATAGGATTTGTAAATTTGAGCATTAATTCTTGTTCCATATCAACCATGTTAAGGTACAAATCATAATTATTTTTATATATCAAATAGAAACTGTGTGAATTAGGAAGATTATTACGATAATTTACAGCCCGTCTATGACAAGGGTCTTTGCAAGCATGAATAGTTGTCCAGTCATCTGTAGATGTTATGGGACAATCTTGTGTTGTGCCAATAAATAAATTTGTATATATTTCTATCATTTCTCCTCCTTCACTCTCACCTTCCCGCTCATAAGTTTCGGCAGTAGCTCGTCCCGTAGCTGTGAGAGGGTGCGGTTTAAAATATTCAATATGATTCTTTCTTTCATCAGTACTATTGCCTATTGCTCTATTTGGTCTTCAGTCATAGTAATTACATTATAGATTAATTTCCAATTTGGTTATTCTCTCTAACTCCAACTTTAACCCTTTCCCATAATCATCAGGATGAGAACCATCAAACCCAAAACTTCTTTTAACTTCAAAATTTGAATGATAGGCATTAATTAATCTTTCAACTTGTTGTGTACTAAGTTCTGATATATGAGGCAAAAGAACAGATAGAGAATTACTAATTTCCCAAGAAGTTGATACTTCAACTTTATCTATAAAAACATCAACCATTTTAGGGCAGTTTCTAATCAATAAACATGCAACTATGTATGGTTTTGATTCGGAATCAATTGTTAATGCTTGATACTTGCCAATGAATCCATAAGGGTCTGTTCCTAAGCGAACTGAAATTATTGGTATTCCTCTCCCAATTGCGATTCCGATTTCTTGGTCAGTCCAATTACTTTCATGGAATTTCTCTGTCATAAGTGCTAATAATGCATCTGCAGAAAACAAAGCATTTTCAATTTCATTTTGCCATTCCTTTGCAGGTTCAATATCTTCGTGTGCAACAAAACAAGAAATTCCATAAAATAATAAATCTTGTTTTAATTGTGCTGATTCCTTCTTGAATTCTGATTTATGACTTAAAAATAAATTGAAATTATTAGGATTGCCCCAAATTCGGTTAATAATGTTTTCTTTTACAATTCTTTTATTACTTTCAACACTTATCCCTGATTCTTCACGCCAATTTTCATCATAACTATCATTTCGTGATTCAATAATTACAGAATCAATATATTCAATATTATATGCCTTTGTAAAATTTTGTAAATCCTTTTGTATTCTTGTAGAATAATTATCAATTTCGTCATAAATTTCCATATAAATAGGCTCTGCAAGATAAAGCAATAATTGATGACCAATATTTTCTTTTTCAACATCATTATATCTAATAAAATCTTCATGGACATAATATGAAGAATTGACAAGTATTTTTTGTAACATTCTTTCATTTTCTTTTTTATAAATTTGAGATAAAGTATAAAGATATGTTTCAATCTTTTTAGGTAATAAAAATTCAATTTTTGGAATAATAAATTCACTCATTTTTTATCTCCTCTCACTCTCACCTTCCCGCTCATCAGTTTTGGCAGTAGAGAATCCCGAAGCTGTGAAAGGGTAGTATTTTGATTAATATTTATTTTTTTTTTCTCAAAAAATGATGCAATCAATTTATTAAATAATTTTACGATATTTTTATTAGGTACTATAATCTGATTTTTATATGCTTCATTTCTATTAAGACCAGGTACTGCTGAATCGGAATTTATTCGTTTAAAATCTTCTGATTTTAAAACAAAATAATGAAAATATAGACCTTCAACTTGCAACAAATCTCTAATGTAGAAAGTTGTATCAATCGGGTAGAAATTTTTATCAATCCAATGCACTTCACCTATAGTACCTTTTCTACCAATAACTATACCCGGTGCTTCAACAAGATATTCATTATGTTTTCCTACAATCCCATTTGAACCAATTACTAAATATTCACCATTTTCCCTTATTTCTTCTTTTAATCCCTTTCCATAGACTAATTCCATTACTTCACCCAATTTCCCTACTCTCCAGCCCTTCGGTATCATTCCCAATTCCGATTCCTGCATTTCGCCGCCGGAGGAACGGTAAGGTTTACCGTTAGCATCAGGAAATTCAAAATCTACAAACCAATGCTTGAATATTGCCTGTGCTATTTTCTCTAATGTTTCGTTCTGCCTGCGGTTCAGTTCGATTTTATCATCGAGTGAGGATAGGATGGAGGCAATAGATTGCTGTTCGTGGAGAGGAGGGAGAAGGATTTCAAAACCTGAAAGTTGTTTCGCATTTGCTCCTGGTTGTGCAGAACCACCAATGATTGAATTAATAAATTCTTTCCATAAATTAGATTTCAATATTAAACTAATAAAATCGGAATGAGCGTATGAATTATTGATTCTAAATCTGATTAGATATGACGCAAAAACAGCCTCAATGTCTTCTTTAACGATAGCAGTTGCACCTGTTGAGTTTCCGGTTCTTGCAATAACAATATCACCTTTTTTCAAACTGTATTTCAAAAAATCATTATCATTGATTCTACAGTATGGAACTGTATCCCAATTTATAAAATAATCCTGAATATCAGTAATTCTAAGGAATTTAGGTCCTATGCGTTCATTTGATGCAGATTCAGTATATCCATAAGATATATCCTTAGATATTTCACTTAATTTATATTTTTTCCAGTTGGTCATAAAATTTTTTTTAATTTTCTTTCTCATTTTAAACATGTCGAAATTTTTCGATTTATTCGACATATATTAATAACATGTCTATAACATCGACATAACTTCGTAATAACTTCTTTATAACAACTGTATAATAAGCTGAAACCTTGAACATAATACTTATAACAAAATAACAACTAAGTTAATTATAAATTTACTAACTAGTCAAAAAATTTACTTATCGGTCAAAAATTTTATTT
>JBEKWK010000245.1:0-5507 GCA_049513175.1 FCB group bacterium | reverse complement strand
TTATCAAAACAATCTTTTTATTTTCTCCGTTAATACATTTTATTATTGCAAAATAAATCCCCTGGGAAAAATATTTTGCAGATATATTTAAATCTATATTATTTTCAATCTTTTTCATATAAATTAAGTTACTTTGCAAATCAAAAATCTTTATATTATCAATTATATTTCTTTCATCTTTAATTATAAACTCTTCGTTTATATAATCATAAAACCCGGTTAATGATGTTTCTTTCATTTGGTTATCATTAATGTTTTCATGAGTTGTATCCGCTTTCGTACCTTTAATTATTAGATTACTGCCTATCAAGTTTTTTATACAACCACACTCATTAACTTTTATCGGTTTTATTAAAATTTCATCTATACTGTCTGTTTTAACTAATTCTTTAATTTTAAACACTAATACACTATCATTTAACAAATCTTTTAAAACTCTTACCTTTATTCTTATAACATTATTATTATTGCTTAAACTGTCTATAGTAATACTATCCGAAAAAGGTTTAATTTCAATTATTTCATGTTGCCCTATATTTTTAGTCGTTATTTCTATTTCAACGGAATCTATATTAATCCAATCCTTTGTCAATATTGTTCCGTCTACCTCGGCTATGGAATCATTTCCAAAATCCTTTAAAGTATCAATATTAAAACCTGTTGTTAAACTTTTTGTTGCCGCTAATGCTTTAGCTTCAACTTTCAAAAATACATTTGAAATATCAACCGGTTTCTTAAATTCTTCTGTAAAATCCAAATAAGCTAACTTTATATAACTGGTATCAGGACAATCTGCTTTATATTTTCCCGAAAAAGCTGCTAACGGATAATTTCCTGTTACCATTTGAACGCCAAAGTTTGCAGCACTACACATTATCACACCCGGTATCGGAAAAGTCATTTCATAATTTTCAAAGAACTGAGATAAAGTGTTTATAGTCAACCCTGTATTAAACTGGAATTTATTAGGATTATAAGTAATTTTAAAGTCAAATCCATATAAACTGTCAGCACTTGTAACCTGTCCTATACTTAATGAAACAGTGCATTGTTTTGTATCATTACCACCGCATACATCAAGCGAATCATAAATTTTCAATATGGCAGGCGTTTTCCCCTGCGCTTTTATCATCTGGCTGCTGCTAATTATTATTAGAAGCAGCCAGATATATTTCAATAAATATTTGCACACAACTTTTTATCTTGTTAATACTATCTTATTAACTACTGATACATTATTCCCGCTGAATTTACAGAAATAAATTCCGGAATTAATATAACTGCCATTATCATCAGTACCATTCCATTCAAAATTATGCTGTCCCGGATTTAAAGATTCATTTACTAATGTCTTTACTTTATTTCCAAGGGCATCATAAATCATCAATGAATAATTCGACTCATTAATCACATTGAATGAAATTATAGTTTTACTACTGAATGGATTAGGCGTAGTTAGTAATTGCACATTATCATTTGTTGTTACTTCTTCAACACCAGTAAGATTCAGTACTTGTTTACCTATTTCCTTATCATTGAATCTAATATCGGATAGTGTAATCTCTTTGTCAGTTGACTGAACAGTCAGATAGCAGATAGGTGTTTCTTTGTCAAATATACCATTACCTGCAACTACAAACATATCATTATTATAATCAATCATTAAATTATTTTTATCGGTTTTTACAGTTGAGCCATTTTCTACGTTACCATTGACTGAAAACTTCACCGATAAAGGACCATTAACTGTACCATTCAGATAAATTGGTATTTTGTATTTATTATCTCCTACCTTTTGTATAAGACCGGAAATGATATCGTTCGCAGGTTCCGTATTAGCTCCTATTTTTCCATATTGCGGAATCGTATCTAACAGCCAGGGCAGGTAAGGTAATCTGCCGCCAATGTAATGCATAATCAAGGCTGCGTCATATTCTGAAACCTGATAAAACACCTGCTTTAGTGAATTAATTCCGGAAGGAACAATTGTATTTGAAACAGGGTCCAAAATATATTGCAAACTATCACCAAAATAATAATTCCTCCAGGGAAGGATGGTCTTTTGAATAACACCGGCACCCATGTCTCTCCAATAATATCTTCCATTATGGTTAACATCACCGTGATAAGCATTTCTCCTTCTTACACTATCAAGTTGTTTATTCAACACTATAGAGCGCATAATTACTCTTGCGTCATTTACTGTTACAAATCTGGGTTGATCCATACCGGCATTATTTTGTCCTTCTATTTGTGATAAATCAGCATCACCATCACCCCAGAATTCCTCTTTTTGTAATCTTCCTAATGCTTTGAACCAGATTCTATAATCACTACCTCCGGAAGGTTGCCAATTAATGGTTTCCTTGGTAGTAGTTCTGGCTGTATCATCCCTGTATGACAAGAAGGTTAATGAATCCCATGTTTTAACATTAAATAATCCATTCATAAAATCTGCATAAGGTATACCCAATGTAGTTCTGACATTACTCTCACCTTTTATGCCTATTGAAGCATTCTGCATCATGAATCTTTGATCAGTTGTATGTGGATTGCCGCCGCTAGTTCCATAGCAAAATTCAATATCGCCTTGTTTGGAATAAAGGTCCTTACTTTCATATAATTTAACTTGCCAACTTGCAATATTGTTTTTCTCAGGTGGTAATGCTATTCCATTTTTTGCAGGAGGAGTAGCATAATTCTGCAAATTGCAATAGATATTTTTCCATTCAACTGTAAATACATGATGGGTACTATCTACGTTTTCAGTTAAATAACCTATCTGACCGGGCATATGTTGTCCTGTAAATGAAGGTGGTTGACCAGGTTGATTTTCACCTACCGTATCACTTGGAACTACCAGAAAATGGTCACCCCAAAACGGTGCAACTACATTATTCTGAAAATTTGTAGCATATTCAAATAATGCTATAGGTAAATTTTGCATAGAATAGTTGGGTTGCGAAAACGTTATAAATCCGTTAACATTAACCCAAACAGTAGTATAAGCCTCACCATCATATTCATAGGTGAAACCAATCGGTACTTGTGCAAAACCATCATCTCTGTCAGGAAGAGTAGGGTCTATTCCTGAACCGGTTCCTTTGCAAAATTGTCTAATACCATTCGAATTTGGTGGCAATACCACATTTGCCGCAGGTATGGTTTTTGGATTTACAAGAGGAGTATATGACCTAATGTGAGTAGCATCACTTCTGATTACTCGGATAGTATCAAACTCTCCATAAATCTGTGCATTTAAATAGCCGCTGAAGATTGACAATTCCAGTAAAATTGCTACTCCAACAGCAATCAATAAAATTCGTTTCATGTTTATCTCCGTTATTTATTTATAAATATTTTATCAATTTCTAGTAATATATTCATGCAGGCCCGAAGTTAATCGAGCCTGCATAAAACCGTTATCTGATTATTACTAATTTCTCTGTTGAAGTATAAGAACCGGCAACCATACGGCATATATAAGCACCGCTAGCTAATTCTTTTCCGCTCATGTCTCGTCCATCCCAAACCAAAGTATATTTACCCGGGTTATAGATGGCGTCTGTCAATGTAGCAACTGTATTTCCCAATGCATCCATTACATCTAATGTCACATTGGTTGTACTATTGATTCCAAATGTAATTTCAGTTGATTTATCGAACGGATTCGGCATCGCTGAAATAATCTTGGTTTCAGATGAATTCGGGCTGTCATTGACACCACTAGTCCAATCATATTCTATAATGAATGATTTAATTGATTGTTTGTTTATGGACAATGAATCCCTATCGCCTACAGTAGTAAATTTGATATCGGATTCAGATACTCCTGTACCGGTTTTCATATTATAGTTGAAAATATTACCATTACTGACCGCATCCTTTATCCTCCAGCTTGCACCGGAAGGATTGAGAGTTTGATCATCTTTAGCCGGAATAGTACTTGGTGACCAGCTTATAGTAACCGGATAATGATTCGATGTATTTCCATTTTCGCCACCTGATTGAAACTCACCTTTATATACTCTAACTGTACCCGGATGTTGAGCATCTCCTCTCGGGAAGATATTTCTTAAAATACCGTTTGTGGAAGAAATATCCCATCTTGAATCAAATATATCAGTTTGAGGTAACGGTGGTAATTCATATTCGCAGAAATTACTGTCAAGCTTACCTAATGGACCATCCGTTGGATCGAGAGCTTCTCCGGTAGTTGCACCCACGCCTGTACCAAACTCAAGAATCTGGAATGCACCCTGATTATTTCTAACTATAAGCGGGCAAACAAAATCGGTAGGATCAGATACTTTAACTCTATACCACAAAGTGTCTGAATTACCTGCGGCATCAGTTACCTGTATCTTGATTGTAGCTTTACCATCCTGTTCGATAAAAGGCTTGAAGTTGTCTGCATGTAAATGTACATGAACTGTGTCCGTTGACCTTGGACCTGTTACCGTACTTGGTGTAACTGTCATACCTACCGGAACCGGTGGTAGTATAGTTATAGTTATAGTTTCAGGAGCATTGATTCTCAACAAATCATGCTCAGTAACAACTATGTAGTCATCATAAGGTTTACCTTGTTCAACACATTTAATGTTGGGAACTTGAGTAATTCTCGGCAAATGATTTGTCGAATCAACAAATAATGTATAAGTCTGAATCTTGGTCAATCCGTCATCATCAGTTACGATTACGGTAATTGTATCTGTCCTCGGTGCATCTATCACACCGGGTTTACCATAGCAAAGACCGCTTTCCTTGTTAATCCTGAACCAATCCGGAGTCGTTTTTAATTTACTGATATCCCAGAAGTTTGTCGGGTCTGCTGTAGGGAAGCACGGGTCACGCCAAATTTGATCCTGCCCATTACGACTTGTCGGATAGAGAACCTCAAATGTATGGTACTGTTGGAAATTCGGATCAAATATCTTTATCATCCTTGCCGAATCTAATAACTGCGGATTATATTCATAATCTTCTTTTGCATTCGGTAAAGATGTTGTCAAGATAATCGGTTCTATGTTAACGAATACCGGTAAGTCCATCTTATTCAATCCCCCGTGTCCGTCATTAACAACAACAGTCATTAATGTATCGGTATTCATAGCTCCATTATATTGGTTTGTCGGAGTCAGCATATGATATGCTAATGTAGAGTCAATTCTTATATTTAACTGACCATGTACCGTGAAATCAGAACCGAACGGGTCAACAACATTATCCGAATCATATTTATTAAGGAACGAGTTGTCCATCCAAATAGGTCTGGATTGAACGATAATAGTATGTCCGTCATAAGTTGCAGGATTAGTAACATTTGAGTCAATAATTATATTTTCACCATTTGGACCTGGTCTAACAGCTATATTAAGGAATCCATAAGCAGTTCTGCCATATTTGAAATCCCAATTCTTTGCTTCTGCCCAACTGTCTTCCTGTTCGTCATTTGTATTAAAGTCCACCTGGAATCTCAGCTTATTGGTAAGATTTGCTTTAAG
>JBEKWK010000244.1:0-5544 GCA_049513175.1 FCB group bacterium | reverse complement strand
TTTTCCTGCAGAATATCTTGACAAAAAAACAAAATATTATATTAATCCGACAGGTATGTTTGTCATTGGAGGTCCGCACGGAGACACAGGTTTGACAGGCAGGAAAATTATTGTTGATACTTATGGAGGAAGAGCTCCTCATGGAGGCGGTGCATTTTCCGGAAAAGACCCGACAAAAGTTGACCGTTCCGGTGCATATGCTGCACGTCATCTTGCAAAAAATATTGTCGCGTCAGGTTTAGCAAAAGAATGTACTTTACAAATTTCTTATGCGATAGGAATTTCTGATCCTGTATCAATAAATATAAATACGAATGGTACATCAAAAATTCCGAACAAAATTATCGAGTCTTACATCAAGCAAAACATAGACCTGTCGCCGACTGGCATCATTAAGAGACTTGACCTTAGGAAACCGATTTACAGCGAAACTTCATGCTATGGTCATTTCGGGAAAGAAAATTTATCGTGGGAAAAATTAAATTTAGTTAGTTTATTTAAAAAGTTATAATTAATTTTGCATATAGTAATTGAGCAGTGTTACTTATATTACAAAATGTATGAGTAAGGTTTTTTAAAAGGTTTATTCATTTTTTTATTAACCATTTTTGAATATTAGAAAAGGAGTCAAAATGGCAAAAGCAAAATCAAGCCCAGCAAAAAAAGCTGCTCCGGCAAAGAAAGCCGCACCAGCAAAGAAAGCCGCACCGGCAAAGAAAGCCGCTCCGGCAAAGAAAGCCGCACCAGTAAAAAAAGCCGCACCAGCTAAAAAAGCTCCGGCTAAAAAAGCTGCTCCGGCAAAGAAAGCTGCCCCGGCAAAAAAAGCTCCGGCTAAAAAAGCTGCCCCGGCAAAAAAAAAATAATTGAAAAAAAAACTTTAAATTACCCGGCAAAAAAATCAAGTAACACTGCCTCAAAAACTTTAAGCCTGGTAACTAAAGTTAAATATCCGGATAAAAAAGCCAAAGGTAAATTTGATGAAGTTCACGGAAAATATTGTGTAAGGGATATCAAACTTGCCGACGAAGGTAAAAAGTTAATAGCTTGGGCAGAAACTAGGATGCCCGTTTTAATGAATCTTCAAAAGAAGTACAGTAAAACAAAACCTTTCAAAGGCTATAAAATTGCCGGATGTTTGCATGTGACGAAAGAAACGGCAGTCCTCATAAAAACGTTTGTGGCTGCAGGGGCAGAAGTATCCTGGTCTGGATGCAATCCCCTCTCGACAAACGATGCGGTTGCTGCCGCTCTTGCAGCAGAAAATGTGTCAATCTTCGCCTGGTATAACAACGGCGAAGATTTTTATTGGTGTATCGAACGAACGATTGATACTCCTCCACATCTTACTCTCGATGATGGCTGCGATTTGATTAATACCGTCCATGAAAAATTTTCCCACTTAGCTAAAAACTTTATTCTTGGTGGTACCGAAGAAACTACAACAGGTATCCAAAGACTGCGCGCACGTCAGAAAGCTAATAAATTATATTACCCGGTTTTTGCTGTTAACGATACTGAAACAAAATGGGATTTTGATAATGTTTATGGTACAGGACAATCTACATTGGATGGAATTTTAAGAGCTACATCTGTTTTGCTTGCCGGTAAAAATATTGTTATTGCCGGACATGGTCATTGCGGTTCGGGAGTTGCAAAACGTGCGAAAGGTATGGGGGCAAATACTATCTGTACTGAAATAAAAGCAACAGCAGCAATCAAGGCTTTGCTTGAAGGACACGAAGTCATGACTATGGATGAAGCTTCTAAAGTTGGTGATATTTTTATTACTGCAACAGGTGTAACTGATATTATAAGAGAAAAACATTATCTAAATATGAGAGAAGGTGCCATAATTTGTAATACAGGACATTATGATGTCGAAATAAATATTCCTGAACTTCAAAAAATCTCAAAATCACATCGTACGATTAGACCGAATTGTGTTGAATATATTTTAAAAAACGGGAAGAAAATTTATTTGCTTGCGGAAGGAAGATTAATTAATCTCGCCGCTGCAGAAGGGCATCCATCAGAAGTAATGGATATGTCATTTGCAAATCAGTTTATGTCACATCTCAGATTTGTCGAAGCCGACAAAAAAGGAAAAAAGCTTCCTAAAGAAGTTATAGATTTACCGATTGAACAAGATGAATTTATCGCTAACACAAAATTGGAATCAATGAATATTAATATAGATAAACTCACTCCGCAACAAATTAAATATATTGAAGATTATAATGCGGGTACATAAATTATCTGATTTATTGTCATAAAGCTCTGTAACATTTTACAGAGCTTTTTTATTTTAAAAATTACAGAAAATTATGTCCGTTTGTTAATTAAAATAATATTTAATACCTTTGCAGTGTTGTATGAAGTGAAATAATTAGGTTAAGACCATCAGAAAAATAAGTAAACAATTTATTTTATAATCAAGGTTATTAAAATGAAAATTCATGAGTATCAGGCAAAGGATTTACTCCGCAAATTTGATGTTCCTGTATTATTCAGTAAGGTCGTATTTAATGCTGAAGATGCCGGGAAAGCCACATATGAGGATTTTGTTCTTAAAGGCATTAACACTATTGTTATCAAAGCCCAGGTACATGCCGGCGGTAGAGGCAAAGGCATTATGCACAATATTGATAGCAGTAAGCCTATTGAACTTTTTGGAAAGACTCTTAGAGGAGTCAATATTATTTCAGGTGAAGATTTAGCACATCGTGCATATGAAATTGCTTCGAACATGCTTGGTAATAAACTCGTAACCATACAAACAGGTGAAGGTGGAAGCATCGTCCGAAGAATGTTGATTGAAGAAGGTGTCGGGATTGCCAAGGAATTTTATGCAGGGATTGTTTTAGACAGGCAATCAGGCAGGAATGTAATAATGGTGTCCACCGAGGGTGGCGTTGAAATTGAAAAAGTTGCAGAAGAAAGTCCACAAAAAATTCTTAAAGCAAGCATAAATCCATTGATTGGATTTCAGGAATTCCAGGCAAGAGAATTGGGATTCAGCCTGGGATTACATGGCGAAGCATTCAAAAACTTTATTCCTTTTATAACTAAACTTTATAGGGCTTATGAGGAACTCGATTGCAGTCTACTGGAAATTAATCCACTCGTTCTTACTGATGACGGAAGAATAATTGCACTTGATGCAAAAATGAATTTTGATGATAATGCACTTTACCGGCATCCTGATTATGAACTATTACGAGATACTGATGAAGAAGCTCCCCTTGAAGTTGAAGCCTCTAAATATGATTTGAATTATATTAAGCTTGACGGTAATGTCGGTTGTATGGTTAATGGAGCAGGACTTGCAATGTCAACTATGGATTTAATACAATTATCCGGGGGCATGCCGGCGAATTTTCTCGACGTTGGAGGTGGAGCCGACCCGACAAGAATTGCAAATGCATTCAGAATTATGATGAGTGATGTAAATGTTAAAGCGGTATTAATAAATATTTTCGGTGGTATCGTGCGGTGCGACAAAGTTGCCGATGGTATTGTACAGGCTTTAAAATCTGTCGAAGTTAATATTCCGGTAATTGTTCGTCTCGACGGAACCAATGCTAAAGAGGGAACACGGACATTAAAGAAATCCGGTATGAAATTTAAGGTTGCTACTAATTTTGAAGAAGCGGCGAGAATGGTAACAGAAGTTGTTTCTGCTGCATAACATATTGTTATTCTGACCCCGATGAATATCGGCGGAAGAATCCAAATTGATTTATGATTTTAGATAATTTTTATAATCGTAAATCTAGAATCTAAAATCTAACTAGATTCTTCGCTACGCTCAGAATGACTTTATAATTTTTAAAAGTGTCTGATGAGATTTACAATTCAGGCACTTTTTTTATTTCTTGATGCTCTTAAAGCAGTAGCTCCTACAGTAAATGTGAGGTCGTTAAAATATTTTATATCTGAATTCATTACCTTTTTTTCTGCGATGAATCCAATCATAGCAGCATTATCCATACAGTAATCAAGCTGAGGGATTATCACTTTGATTCCTGATTTTTCTGCAGAAATTTTTATTTGTTTTCTTAAAGCTGAATTTGCAGACACACCCCCGGCTATAATTATATTTTTTACCTTGTATTCTCTTGCCGCATGTAAACTTTTATTAACAAGAACTTCTACTACGGCTTCCTGGAAAGAAGCAGCAATATCCGGTTTTATTTCTTCAGAGATTCCATTAGGAAATTCTCTTGCTAAAAAATATTTTACCGAAGTTTTTAATCCGCTAAAGCTGAAATTAAAATTATTGGAATCTTGCAATAGAGGTCTTGGAAAATTATAAGCATGAGGATTCCCATTTTGAGCAAGTTTATCAATTTCAGGTCCGCCAGGGTATCCGAAACCAAGCATAGATGCTACTTTGTCAAAAGCTTCGCCTGCGGCATCATCAATTGTAGATCCAATCATTTCATATTTTGTAAACGATTCGACAAAAAATAATGCAGTATGTCCTCCGCTTACGACAAGAGAAACTAATGGGAATTTTATATTATCATCCTGCAAACATCCGGAATAAATATGTCCTTCTATATGGTTGACAGGAATAATCGGAATATTATATTTTACGGCTAAGCCTTTTGCAAAATTCGAACCGACAATTAACGAGCCTATCAGTCCGGGTTGAGAAGTTACGGCTATTGCGTCTATTTTATTAATTGTTATTTCTGCTTTTAGTAAAGAATCTTTAAGTATAGTAGATATTACCTGCAAATGTGCCCTCGATGCAAGCTCAGGAATTACACCACCATATTGGCTATGGACATATTGCGAAGAGATTACATTACTCAAAACTTTTGAGTCTTGAATAACAGCAATCGACGTTTCATCGCAGGAGGATTCTATAGCAAGTATTTTCATAATTTATTTCTACATTTTATATGCAATTCCAATACCATTGTAAGAAGGATATATAATTATTTGCCCTGACGATTTATTTATATTATTCATATTTTTTTCAGCCTTAATTACTGCATACCCGCTTAATGTTCCAATAAACGCACTCATTACAACATCCGATAACCAGTGCTGGTCAAAATAAAGACGTGCCATTCCGGTACTTAATGCTATAGTTCCGAATAATGGATAAGACCACCATGTATCAATTTTAAAAGCCAGAACACTTGCTACGGAGAAAGCAACAACGGTATGTCCCGAAGGCATTGAATTAAAATTATTATGAAGATTGAAAGGCTTGAAAGTCATGCTCCCGAGTTCATTATATGGTCTTGCCCTACCGAAAATAAATTTCATTGGTAAAGAAAATATACCTGCAAGTGTCATTGATTCAAATATCTGCCTTCCGGTTATTCTTATAACATCACTCCCGGTGAACAAGCCACCTAAATAAATTACTCCACCAAAAATCACTTCATCAGTTACTACACCAAAATTATTAGAAATATTAAATAAATCATAATTTGTTTTTGATTGATGATTAAGCTCATACCGCCTCGAATCTGCGTCTACTAAAAATGAATAGCTTTCAAGAGCAACAAAACCGATAGTTTTATA
>JBEKWK010000243.1:0-5571 GCA_049513175.1 FCB group bacterium | reverse complement strand
TCATATCGCCATAACATTCATCGAAGGGCCAATATGAAATTTGTGCACCCGGAGCAGGAAGAGCACCGTAATCACTACCGTTTATCTTCATGTCTAAGTGCCACTTTTGAATTACGGTAAATAAAGTGCTATTTTCGGTTTTGGGGTCAACATATACATTTACGGGCCTGTCGAAATTATTACAATGCCAGCCACTACCATCAAAATAAATAGCACAGAAATTCACTAATATTTTTGTGCCGGGGATTGACCTTGTATCGTAGGCGGCAAAATAACAAGTAACAATTTTTGAACCCGAAACCTGATTTTTAAAATTAAGGTAAAAATAAAAATCTGAAGAGCTATTATAACTTGAAGGAGCATACGCTTCGAACATCGTATCGCTTACTCCAAGTGTTGTCCATCCCAAACTGCCGGCATCCGAAAAAGGAGTTACATCAAAAGCGCAATTTGTATTTGGATATTCTCCAGTTTGATTGTCGTTTTCATTCTGGTCCCCATTTTGTACAGTTTTCATCCAAACTTTGAAATAATCGAAATGCTGGTAAAAAGCTTCTTCAAGAAATTCCTGACTCCAGCCGCTGTTGAGGCTATGGTCTCCATGTTTTGAATGGGCTGCTATTCCTCCGTCAGCGTTAGGTTGGAAGCACATCATGCGTCCTTGATAAAAACAAAAAAGCATGATGCTAATTATTAAAATTCGTAGTATAAATTTCATATCACACTCTGAAATTATATGATTTGAAAAAAGTTAATTTAATTTTCATGAACTTATGTCATACGATAAAGCATCAGTTAAATCTATAATCATTAATTATAAGATTTACCGATGAAGAACTTTGCTTATGAAAAAGCAAAAAGAAATTAAATTTTTATTCTAAAACCAATAATATTAATTGTCAGACATAAAATTGAACTTGTTACTTGCTTTCCTTTTATGTGCTAATAATTAAACATTGGTTTGAACAACTATATATAATACATTTATAGCCGAGCCTGAGAAATTGACAAGTCCTTCCATGGACGGACTCAACTGAAAAAAATCAAAGAACATGCTGAATGAGTAGTCTCATCCTGAGTTTTTCCCCTTTTTGCATCCTGCATTATACTTTATAATATTTTAGGTTTTTAACTCGGAACAAAATTACAGCGGAGTTGTAACTAAATCAATACCAAGTAGTTGGTATATTTAGAGAATACCTATTACTACTGATTTTAATACGTACAACTACGTAGGTATTCGTACCGGGTAAATGTAATATTACCGGCTCATAATTATATTAAGAACCAGGTAAACTGATTTTTGTTCCTGGGGATAATGGCAAAGGATATTAATAATGTATAAAGATAAATAGAAAGATAGTACTGATGACTGCCGACTTGTATAAACAGGCTGCCGACTTTGACTACTATGCCCAGTGATGAAGGAGTTTGTTTTTAAAACAAATTTAAGTGGAAACTCCCGGGTTTTAATGAGACTCAATCAACAAAGGCTGCAATTAAAATTCGAAACATTTAATTCGAAAGTCGTAAGTCTTAAGTCGACAGTCGTCAGTCACTATATGATTAATCAAATGTCAATGAGCGTCACTATTTTTTACATTCATAATAGATATTACATAATTTCTAAACCTTCGTCCGGCACTCTGTATATCGGTATTCTGAACACTTTAGGATTCTTTGTATAGATATACTTTGTAAAGAGCAGCCTGAAAGGTTTCTGTTGACTTAAGGAAGAAATTAATGTATATGAATTCACGATGTATTTATTGTTAATTTTATAATAATTATTTTGGCAAATATATATTGAAAGTACTCAACATGAAATACCAATTACTACGGGTATTTATAAAATACCAAGTTATAGGTATGCGTGTAAGTATTAAATGGTATGCGTATCCGTAGTATTTGGTATGCGTATCCGTAGTATTTGGTATTTTTTAAAGTTTTTTTTATTAATTTATTTTTATTTATTGTTTATTAACAAAATTGATATATATTTGTACTGACACATATGAATTTTTATAGATGATTAGTTATATTTTATAAAGTTATATTGTATAAAGAATACAAAAAATAAAATATTCATTGATATTACAAAAGGATTTGACAAGCATTATAAAGAATGGAAACAAAATATCATCTTTAATTTTTTCTACATAATTCTTACAATATATTACTTGCAGCAAAGAGGTTTTAGAATTTTTTTCTTAGGGGGATTTAATCTTGAATTAAAGAGTAGATTGTTATGATTTCCCCAATTAGAATTTTGATTATTGAAGACCATTTATTAGTAGCCAAATTATTAATGACAGTTTTAAACGTCGAGCCATCCTTTCATGTAATTGATATTATGGACGACGGTAAGGGAACAGTCGAATTTCTTGAAAAAACAGAGATTGATGTTCTTTTGCTTGATATTTACATGGATAAAATTGATGGTATGTCTGTACTAAAGTTAATCAGGTACAAGTATCCCAATATAAAAATTATTATGCTGACTAGTGAAACCGAAGGCGAGATTGTTAAGTTGGCTATGGAAATGGGTGCGAACGGTTATGTGACAAAATCTGCGGATTGTGATGAAATAAGAAAGGCTATATATTCGGTAGTCGGTGGTGAAACTTATTTTTGTAAGGTAAGTTTTAATAATTTGATGATAAATATGAAAAATGGGAAAAATGGGAAAAACCATTCCCATTATAATGAACATGCGATATTGAATAACCATAATGGTCACAATATAAAGAATCTGAATATATATAATACTAATTTAGATAATGAAAATATCAATCCTAACAATGCAGATGCAGAGATATTAGCAGTTCTAACGCCGAGAGAGAGAGAAATACTTGACCTTATAATCCAGGAAAATACTACAAAAGCAATATCCGAAAAATTATTTATAAGCTGCCGGACTGTCGAGACACACCGTAAAAATATTTTAACTAAACTCGGTATTAAGAATTCATTATGTCTTATGAAATTCATGATAGCGCATCATTTATCACCCATTGATGATACTACCATGAATGCTGTGGCTATAGAATAAATTATACTATACTTATTACTCTCCTTTAATTTGAAAAGTTCCTTTATCAAAAAAACTTCCTAAATATTTTCATATAAAACAATTTTAGCTGATGGGATTCGTTTTTATTCTATTTTTAATAATTAAATATAAATAGTATGAAAATTATTATCTTTAGTTTGTTGTTAGTTCTTTTATCCTTAACACTTTTACCTGCCCAACAAGGAAATAACCACTCTCAAAATGGAATATTATGTAAGCTTTCAGGCACTGTCGTTGATGCAGATTCCGGCACGGCGATTACAAGTGTAACAGTAAAATTGGTACGTCCTACTGATTCTTCCATTGCAGCAGGAGCAATATCAGATATAGGAGGGAATTTTGAAATTAAAAATATAACTCCTGGTAAGTATATATTGCGTATAAATTATCTTGGATACCGTGATATAAACGCACCAATCGTTATCACAGAAAAAAAACCTGCAAGGAACATAGGAAAAATTAAAATGACTCAAACTTCTCTTCGGACACAAGGAATAGAAGTTACTGCCGATAGGGAAATGATTCAAACCAGTGTTGATAAAAAAGTTTATAATGTAGAAAAAAATCTGACAACTGCCGGCGGGAGCGCTCTGGATGTCATGAAAACAGTTCCATCTATTGATGTTGATATTGACGGGAATATTTCACTTCGTGGCAACCAAAATGTTCAAATCCTGATAGACGGCAAGCCTTCGGGAATTGCAAATAGTGACCTTCTCGATATGCTGCCTGCTTCAACAATTTCGAGTGTTGAAGTTATTACAAATCCATCTGCAAAATACGAAGCACAAGGAACTTCCGGGATAATTAATATTGTTTTGAAAACGGAAAAGGAGCCTGGTTTTAATGGAATGGCAAGTATAAATGCAGGTACCGGGGATAAATACAATGGGTCGTTAAATCTGAATTATTATACAGGTATTTTCAATTTTACAGGCAGCTATAATGGCAGAATAATGAATAATACCGGTTATTCCAATGTGAATCAAACAAATAATTTTAATAATAGCTCTATATTATTAAATCAACATGATAATGAAACATGGCATGGAGGTTTTCAAAATTTTAAATTTGGAACTGATGTTACTTTTAATGAAAATAATAAATTAAATTTTTCGATTATGTATAGCTATGGCGTTTGGCATGATGGTGATTCATTATCTAACAGATATCCTTATTCAACCAATGATTCTAACGCTTTCAATACACGAAATTCAAAACGCAGTTTCCCAAATCACAGCATGGATTTGGACCTTGGCTATAAATTAAGCTTCGATAAAAAGACGGGACATGAATTAAGCGCTGACCTATTTTATTCTCCTGCAGAAAGGGACTTTAATACGGATTATTCCCAGGGAAATTATATTTCCTCTGATAGTACACGTATCATTTCAACATTTCCTTATCAAACTGTATTGCAAAACTCAAAATCTTATAACACTAATCATAATTTTACTTTTCAATTGGATTATAAACTTCCATTCTATGATGGCGGCTTGTTCGAATCAGGCTTCAAATCAAGTCAACGATATGCAGATATGAATTTCCAATTTTTTAATATAGATTCTACGGGGAAATATATTAATGATACCAACCAAACTAATGACTTTGTTTATAATGAAAAAATTCAGGCGGCGTATGCGATTTATTCTAATTCTATCGGTTTGCTAAAATATCAATTTGGTTTACGGGCAGAATATTCATCAATTTCATCAGACCAAAAAACAACTAATGAAAATCATAACAGTAGTTATCTAGATTGGTTCCCGAGCGCCTTTTTAAAGTATGACCTGGGACAGGATAATTACTTTCTTTTGAACTATTCACGTAGAATAAATCGTCCTGATTACCGGTCGCTGAATCCTTTTATTAATTATGAAGACCCTCGCAATCTATCGAGTGGTAATCCTCTCTTAAATCCTGAATATGTCCATTCGCTTGAGTTACGCTTTAATGGTTTATTTGGTAAAACGGAAGTTACACCGGAAATTTACTTCAAAAGTACCGGTCAATCTATTAACAGGGTTACTCAATTAATAGACAGCATTACTACATTGACAAGACCATTGAACATATCTCAGTGGCAAAATTTTGGTTCTGATATCACTGTAAGCGGCGAAATCACTTCATGGTGGAAATATGATTTTAATCTGAATTATTATCGTACGGTTGTTACCGGGCAATATCAGCAACAACTCGATACGGTTAAAGAAACAGTTGATTTAAGTTCAGACAGGGCAAGCTGGGCTGGTAAATTTAATACATATTTTAATGTTTATTCAAACTTCGATATTCAGTTTTCAGGCTATTATAGGTCCCCTGTCGCTACGGCACAGGGTAATATTCATGAAGTACATTCATTTGATTTGGCATTAAAGTTATCCTTATTTGACAAAAAAGCTAATATCAGTTTGCGGTGCAGCGATATTTTTAATACTTTAATAACCGACAATGAAGCTTTCGGTTCAGGTTTTTATAAATTTTCAGAAAGGAAAAGG
>JBEKWK010000242.1:0-5943 GCA_049513175.1 FCB group bacterium | reverse complement strand
CAATTACAAAAGTCGGTTTCAACCGTTCCGGTAAAAAGGTTTTCGATATATCTATTCCATCAAATGATGAAAATAAAAATCTGCATTTTGTACAAAGATTATTTAATGCTCTCATTCCACTTGGTATAAAATGTCCTGAAGAAACCCCTAAACCTGAGCTTTTTGTATCACCTGATTCTGAAAATTATGTAAATGTATATTTTGAAACTCTTCCTTTAAAACCTATTATCCTTATTAATATATCTTCAGGCAGTCCTGATAGAATGTGGGAAAATGAAAATTGGTCAAAAGTGATTGAAGTAATTGATGAAGAAAAGTATAATATAATATTGCTCGATTCGGGTACCGATGAAGCTTTAATTCAGGATTTATCTGCGAAAACGAATAAGATGAAGATATTTAAGTCCCGTTCTATTACTGATGCTTTTTCAATTATTAAACGAGCAAAGCTTCTTTTGACAGTGGATACTTCTATAGTTCATATTGCATCAGCATTCAATATACCTCAAATAGCGTTATATGTAAATTTGGAAGAGTTCTATAAAAAATTTCACCCATTAAGCGATGTCGATAAACCAATTTTATCGGAAAAGGGTGGGAACAGTATAAAAAATATCAAAGCAGATGAAGTTATTTCTGCCTTGAAGAATATGTTTAGTTAGATATAATTAAACAATACTTATAAAGTTCTTTGAAATCTAGAAATATAATATCAAATTATTGTTCCGTTCCACCTGGAAAACTTCAGTTGAATTTCCGCTGTCGTGAACGAAAGCTATCACTCCTAATTTATCAGGTCTCCAGTCTTTTCCTGCCGGTATGGTATAATGATATTCCTTTTTGAAAACATCGCCGGCTCTAATTGTTCCCGTTGTCAATTGGTCTCCCCAGGTACCATTGAAAGATGCTCTCAGGACATTATTATGGACATAATTAGGAATATCAATAGGTGTCATTCTGAAATCTTCCTGGTATTGTACGATGCTGTCCTCGACGAGGTAAACAGACAGATAGTGGCTCGAACTTCCGTCCAGCAAATAAGTAATGTTAACAGTAACATCTATGTCATTTGTTTTGATATTAAAATAGGGTGTAACTGCGATTGTCATAATAGGTTTTTGAGCGATAACATTTTGGATGGCTCCTTCCCAATTATTCTTGTACATCACTACATTTCCATTGAATGCAACTCTGTTAACCGTGCCGTTGGGATTACCAATCTTGTCAGCACCGAAAAAAGTATTTAAATCATTCCCTACAGGTGTTCGGAAATCATAAGTATGGACTGCATTCGGGTCGGCATAATGCCCGGAATGAATTTCCATAATAACCATTTTGCCGGAATAAGTGCTGTCTAATTGTTCAGCGAGGTCAGATGCCGTAGGGCAGTTGCCGCAAGTAAAACCGGTATAAATTTCAAGAAATGCTTTTTTCACAACTCCCCCAGTCGTATCCGGGGGTTTTGATGTCTGGGTTTTTGTATATGGCGCGTTTATTTGGTTGCATGAAGTCAGAACCAATGCTGTTAAGGATATACTTAATAATATTATTTTAAAATATATTTTCATTTTTTACTCCGGATATTAAAATGAAGAAGAAATTGACAATAAGAAACCATTTGAAGCAGGAACAGGTCTGCAAACTCCTCCTACGCATAATAAACCTCCACGCTGCCTGCCATAACCAAATGATACCCTCGTTGTACCAATTAAATAAACGACTGATGCACTTAAATAATGTAACTTCCTGTCTGCATCATGGTTCCCGTAATTATATTCGTCGAATAACGAGAAAAACCATGTGGGAGCAATGGAATATTCAGCTAATCCATAAAGCCAGTTACCGTTCGTATTATCGGGAACAAGTATAGTCGAATCCTGCTTTGACCATATATGTTGCAATTCCACCCTGATGGCATTTGACTTAGTAAGCTGGTATAAAAACTCCGTAGCAAGAACAGTGGATTTTACTTTACCGTATTTCGCTGTCCCCTGATTTTCAAGTACATCTTTATCATAGACCAAATTGATTAAGGATATAATAGATTTGAACCTTGTAGACCATTTCTTTGTAAATTCAAAGTTAATATCACGAAAATACAGCCTGTCTCCAAATTTAAGGAATTGTGAATCATAAAGATAAACATGTTGGTTGTTTGTATCAACGACTGAAGGAGTTTTATCAATTGAATTGACTTGTGAATAATTTAAAAGTAAAGTACCTCCATACTTATCACCAAAAAGTTCTTTAGGTATCGTATATGTGATTTCTCCCTGCAAGCCGATTTCCCCATTGAATTGAGTGGCATACGGATATAATGTTGCAAGACGGTATGTATGCTGTAATGTAAGAGGCGGTATGTAATTTAATGCAGAAACATTACCCACAGCATCGCGGTCACTTCTGAAATCCATATTATCAATCGAATGGAAACTGAACGAAATGCCGAATCCGGATGGGAAATAAGATGCTGTCAAAATCAATCCCTTACCCGGATTGAAATTATAATTATTCGTTGCATTGGGGTCATTTTGTTTGTAGCCGAATTCACCTTCGAATAAAAACTGTGAACCTGAAACGGATAATTTGGAACTATATGCAAGTACATTCAGTGGGAGATTATATAGAGATTGTAAATCCGCCTGGTATCTGCTTACAACACTTCCTTCAAGGTTTAATTGTAATGTTGATGGCAGCAAAGATTCAAATATATTATTTACATTTAGTAATATATCTCCACCTCTAATTATGCCTGAACCATCCTGCCAGAAATTTCTCTGATTCCCGATTAAGCCGGTAATATCAATACCATTGGTCGGTCTGAATTTTACCCTGATTCCGTCAATAGAATTATCAACACCTAAAAGTCTGTCCTCATAAGCCCTGAATATCAAACCGCTGCCGAATTGCTCATAAAAATTACCGACAGTAACATCTATTACCTGTGTGTTAAATTCTGCGAATCTATAGCCTATACCACTTCCTTTAAAGCGAGGGTCAATTCCAAGTATAGGGTCCAGGTAAGATTCATAGCGGAGTCCTGTAGAGAAACTGCCGTTTGTATAATTGATGTACAGAAATCCGTTAGATAATATTTTTTCATTGACATCTGATGCACCAATTATTGAGTCTTTGGAATAATATTGGGCATCTAGCTGGAAATTGCCGCTTATTTTGCCACTGCTCAATATATCATCTGCTTTGGTTATTTGGAAAGAAATTACAGTAATAATTAATATAAGAATAGTAAAATTTTTTGTCATATAACCTAATATTTAAATTGAATAAATCGCTCTTACATTTTAATATTTAAATGCTATTATTATCTCAACAATCATCAATTTTGTTAAGAGAAATAAGAATTCAATGTATAAACCTATTTCTTTTTCCTGGGATTTCTCGATTCTCCCAACATTCTGTTCACTTCGTTTTGAAGTCCGTCTTTGTCCCCGTTTAATTTGAGATAAGCCTCGAAGTCTTTAATAGCCGGTTCAAATCTTGAGGATACTTTATGTGTAATAGCCCTACCATAATATGCTATTCCGTTTTGAGGGTCAAGTTCAATTGCCTTGGAATAATTTACAAGGGCTTCATCTAGATTCTTATTTAGATATGCAATGTTGCCGAGTGCATAATAATAATTTGAGGTTTTATTATCGATAGAAACCGCAGAAGAAAATTCTGATTTGGCTTTTACCATATCCCCCTGCTTATAATAAATTAAACCCCTGCCAAAGAAAGCCTGGTGATAATCTGCTTTTAATTCTATTGCTTTTGTAAAATCAGCCATAGCTTCGGTCTGTTTATCCAAATTCAAATTTGCAAGTCCCCTGCCGTAAAATGAAGGGGCAAAAGTTGCCTGATGTTCAATCGCTTTATTATAATACTCTATGGCTTTTGCATAATCTTTGTTTACCATAGCATTATTAGCGGTTTTAACGTATCCTTCATCCTGGGAAAAAACATAAAATGCGGGTGAAATCAAAAGTATTAAAATTACTATTAATAAGTTGAAGCCTTTTTTCATTTTAAAGCCTTTCGGAAATTTTTTATTATAAAGAATTATGTTTTACTTTAATTAAACATTCAAATTAACAAAATTCTTAAATATTTTTTTATTATTTTTTAGAAGTCATATCTAAAGCGACTCTAACAAATCCGTTAGCTTCGGTGAGTAATTTTTGTGCTTCTGATTTGTTGAGCTTGCCGAGAATCATAACGAGAGCGGTTTTTACATGACCATTGCTTTTCACAAGATATTCATCTGCGGTATCATAATCAACATTTGTAATGTTCATAATAATTTTTTTTGCTCTTTCTTTAAGCTTTGCATTAGTTAATTGCAAATCAACCATAACATTTCCATAAGTTTTGCCCAGCTTAATCATTGATGCAGTTGTAAGCATATTTAAAACCAATTTTGCCGCAGTTCCGGATTTCATTCTTGTGGAGCCTGCAAGAACTTCAGGTCCTACAACAGGACAAATCATTATATCGGCAGTCATCCCAAGTTTCTTTGCTTTTCCACTAGAAATAGTTGTAATTAAAATTGTAGCAATTCCTCTTTTATTTGATTCTTCAAATGCCCCTCTTACGAATGGTGTTCTTCCGGAAGCGGCAATTCCGCATACTATATCAGGTGGCAATATTTTTCTGTTAATAATTTCCTTTGCACCATTTTCTTTGGAATCTTCGGCTCCTTCCTGTGCCTGAAATACCGCTTCTCTTCCGCCTGCTATTATTCCCTGAACCATTTCCGGATTTGTACCAAAGGTTGGAGGACATTCGGATGCATCCAAAATTCCAAGCCTGCCGCTTGTGCCGGCTCCCACATAAAATAATCTTCCGCCATTTCTAAATGCTTCAGTGATTTTATTTACAGCTTTTTCGATATTCGGAATTTCTTTTTGAACTGCAAACGCAACTGAAATGTCTTCATTATTGATTATTTCCAAAATTTCTTTAGTATCGGCAATATCAATAAATTCGGATTTAGGATTTTTCTGTTCCGTTCCCAGAGAAGATATTTCATTGAATAATTTAGATTTAGGCATAAGTTATTTAATTAAAAATTAAGAATTAAAAATTAAGAAATTAGATTTTTTGTACTTAACATTATTTAATATTCAATTGTATACAAAAATCAATAGAATTTTATGCCAATTTTTTAATAATTGAGTAAAACACTAAAATCTTTTTTGTAAATTGCTTTTTATTTATTCAACTACATTTTGGGAAACTAACTTAAATATTAAACAATGAATAATGGAGAAAGGTTTATCTATGATTAAGAAATCTGAAGCTGTTTCAGAACATAATTCAAAACAAATCGTTAAATCCGACACAAAAAAAATAACAAACAATCATGAACTTAGTCCAGATGTACTACGCTGGCATTGTCCCAAAACGATGTTTATTATTTTCAAAAGGATATAATATTTTCGTCTCCGGTTTAGCGGGAACCGGTCGTTTATCAACGGTAAAAAAAATATTGGAAGAAGTAACTGTAATTCAGCCTAATCTTTTTGATTACTGTTATGTAAACAATTTCTCCGACCCTGATTCTCCGAGATTAATCAAATTACCAAAATCCGGGGGCAAGGAGCTTGCAAATGCAATGAATGACACCATTTTATTCCTTCGCCAAAGACTTCCCAAGTTGTTCGAGGAAGACCAATACCAAACTTCCCGCAAGAATATAGTTGAAGAGTACCAGCAAAAAGAGAAAGATATTTTACATCATTTTGATGAAAGAATCAAACCTTTTGGGTTTGTAAGAGGTCAGTTAGAAAATGCGCAAGGTATTTCGCAGCCCGAAGTTTTCCCGCTTGTCGAGAAAGAGCCGGTTAATATTGCTGATATTGATGACTTTGTCCAACAAGGTAATATCACCGCAGATAAAGCAAATGAATTCAGAGAAAATTATAAAAAATTCCATAATGA
>JBEKWK010000241.1:0-5639 GCA_049513175.1 FCB group bacterium | reverse complement strand
TTTCGTGTTACAAAACTTTGCGTTACTTTGCGTCAAACTTCGCGACCTTTGCGGTTAAATGCTTTCCTTCAAGTATTCTCCTACAGCTTCTTCCCAGCCAGGTATTGAAATTTGCAAAACTTGAGAGATTTTATCATTGCTCATTGCAGAGAAAGCAGGTCTGGGAGCAGGAAGATTGAATGAATCTTTTGAAACGGGTATGATTTCATTATTTAAGGAAAGAGTTTTAGCAATGAATTTTGCCCATTCATATCTTGAGCAGTAGCCGGAATTAGTGAGGTGGTATAATCCCGTAAGTTTTTTTTCTAATGCTTGTAAGGTTACATCAACGATGGTTTTGGTATAAGTTGGAACCGAAATTTCATCAACCGATATTTTTAAAGTATGATTTTTTTCAGCCCATTGTCTGAACTTATAAATAAAATTCTGTTGACCTTCACCGAAGACCCAGCTTAAGCGAAAAAGCAAATAATCATTTAATTCCTCCTGAATATATTTCTCACCTGCCAGCTTGCTTTCTCCATAAATGTTGATGGGATTTGTTGAGTCGGATTCAACATAAGTTTCATTTTTTGTACCGTCGAAAACATAATCTGAACTATAATGTACTAGGAAGAAATTATGTTCTTTTGAAGCTAAAGCTAAATTTCTGACACCTTCAATATTGGTCTTGAAAGCCGCTTCAGGCTCTTCTTCAGCTTTATCAACGAAATTATAAGCAGAGCAGTTGAGGGCAATATCAGGCTTGTAGTTATTGAAATATTTTTTGACTTGAACATTATTTGAAATATCCAATTCATCAATGTCAACGGCAAGGAAATCATTATTTAAAAGAATAAGCTTTTTTTCAAACTCTTTTCCTAATTGACCTTTATTTCCGATGATAAGATATTTCATAATTTTTCAGATAAATTCAAGATGTAATTCGGCACCTTTGGCACTATGTGTCAAGGCTCCGATGGAGATAGCATCAACACCGGTGACGACATATTTTTTAAGATTATCCAAAGTAATACCGCCGGATGCTTCAATAAAAATCTTTTTCCCCTGGGGATGATTGCGAATTAATTTTACGGCTTTTTTCAAAACATCAGGAGGCATATTATCGAGGAGGGCACCATCAACTTTACATTCAAGTGCTTCCAGAATTTGAAATTCATTTTCGCATTCTACTTCAATAGGAAATGGATATTTATTCTGCTTAATTTGCCTTACAGCATTTGGTATACTTCCGGCGGCTTTTATATGATTATCTTTTATCAGGATGCCGGAAGATAAATCGAGCCTGTGATTAAATCCGCCACCGACAGCAACAGCGTATTTTTCGAATAATCTCAAGCCTGGTGTGGTTTTGCGCGTATCAAGAATTTTTACATTAAAGGGTTTTGCAATATCAGAATATTTTTGAGTCAAGGTAGCTATACCACAAAGTCTTTGAATGAGATTAAGCATCACTCTTTCTACAGATAAAATGTAAGCCGCCGAACCTATGATTTTTGCAATTATTTCATTCGATTTTACAAAGCTGCCGTCTTTATAAAATAATGCGATATTAAATGATTTGGGAAATATATGATTCAAAATTTGTTCGCCTGCAAAAATCAAATTCTGCTGAGCCTGGAGAACGGCAGTGGTTTTAACGTTTTTCTTTACTGTTCCGAAAGTAGTTATGTCGCCGTTGGGAATATCTTCATCAAGAAATTCCTTAATTTTATTTTTAACATATTTGCCCGGAAGTACGAGGTGCTGAGGGTATTGTATCAACTTAACTCCAACATTTTATCTAATGCTTTTTTTGCTTTTAATCTTAATTCTTCGGGAAAATTTATTTCTGGGGATAAATTCTCGAGTGCCGAGACCATTTTATCCATAGTATTTAATTTCATGTGCGGGCAGTCGTTGCAACTGCACCCGTCGAGGTTCGGGACAGTATAGAACAATTTCCCCGGAATCTCTTTTTGCATAGTATGAATAATTCCGGGTTCAGTAGCAATAATAAATTCTTTGACATCAGAAGTTTTTGCATATTTCAGGATACCGCTTGTAGAGCCGATATAATCGGCATATTGCAAAATATTTTCGGGACATTCGGGATGAGCAAGCATAAGAGCATCAGGAAACTTGTTCATAAGATTGATGACTTCAAGCTCGGAAAAGTTTTCATGTACCTGGCAGGAACCATTCCATAAGACCATATCTCTGCCGGTCTTTTTGATAAGATGCTGACCGAGATATTTATCGGGAGCAAAGCAGATTTTCTTGTTTGCCGGAATAGACCTTATAATTTTTTCAGCGTTTGAAGAAGTACAAATAATATCCGACATAGCTTTTACATGAATTGAGCAATTGATATAAGAAATGATTACATGGTCCGGATGTTCAGCTACCCATTTAGCAAATTTGTCTGCAGGAGCGCTATCAGCAAGTGAACAGCCGGCTTTCAAATCAGGTAAAATAACTGTTTTTGCAGGATTCAAAATTTTGGCAGTCTCAGCCATAAAGTGTACGCCGCAGAAAAGAATTACATCAGCATCGGTTTTCTTTGCCGCTTGGGCAAGGGCAAGAGAATCTCCGAGAAAGTCCGCTACATCCTGTATCATTCCATCCTGATAATAATGGGCAAGGATAACAGCATTACGTTCTTTTTTCAATCTATATAATTTATCAACAAGATTTTCCATTTGGATTTATACTAATTTCTTCTGTTCTAAATTTTGATGTTGAAACGATTTGAGATGGAATTTGTTTTTAATTGGAATTCATCTAATCACATTCATCTTTCTGCTAAAAGTTCTTGTCGGAGTTTGCAGTATATAGAAATAGACACCATCAGCTAATGTAGACGCATCTATTGTGACATCGTAGCTACCGGTATCCATTATGCCTTGCCTGATAGTTTCAATTTTGTTTCCGTATATATCCACCAAATACAATTGATGATACCCTTTCTCTATAATCTCATATTTTATATTTGTATAGGTTCTTGCAGGATTCGGTGAATTTTGAGATAATGATGCCTTCTGTGTTGAGAGCACAAGCCGCGTACCGCCTTCTTTGCAAAGATTCATGCATATCTGACAATTGACATTCATTGGATATTGTATTCCGTCCCAGATTAAAGTATCTATTGTTAATGTTGTACATTCACTATCACCAAGCATAGTAATAAATGGAATCTCGGCAAGTACTGCTGGTAGTTGTATATCCTGTGCTTTGCGATTTAAAATAAGCTTACCATCGTTTTTATAAGTCATAGTAGAATCTAATACGGGAAATAGCAAATTTTTATTAAAGCTCAATTGAGTTTGAAATTTATGAGTTCCGACAGTAAGAATAGCGTTCGTTTTGCTAAGCAATATCGGATATTTAATCGTATCACCCGGATTAAATAAAACCTGTGGACATTGAGTTGTAACAAAATCATTTAATATATTAATTCCCGCTGAATAGCCATAAGATTCCCTGACACCATAACCATAAACATATGCAATAACACCTTGTGAACCTTTTAATGTATGGTCTCCCGGGCTGATATTTATTCTTGCATAAGCAAAATTTGGATTTGAAGGTACTGCGGAGAAGAAAGATGTAATCGAATTCCCGTCTAAAAATATTGAATCAAGATTTATTAAAGGTGCAATTATGTTCACAAAATAATTATCAATTATACTTGTTTCAAATGCATTAAATGTTATTTCATCGAGAGTCATATCAATCGAACTAAGCATAATCATAAACGGGTCGGATGACATTACTCCGTCACATTCATGAGACCTGCTGAGTTGAGCAACAGATAAGGTATTATTTGACTTGATGTAACCGGGAGTCGCCATTAAAGTATCGAAATATTGATTGGCATTAAGCAAATGCCCTCCTTTATTGTTTATGACAACTTTTGTACTGTCATCAACGGCAAGTATTCTGAAAATATCACCACGTCTGGTTTCATAAGGAACTGTTATATACTCTTTCATTCTCTCCCGATTTACCGGAAACATTTGTTCGAATAAATGATTACAACAACACCCGCAATTTCCAACTCTTGTACATACGGCACCACCGAAAACGGCAATATTATTAACTCCGTCTGTTACTCTGACTTTTGTTCCTGTAATATCCCCATTATCCTGTGATGCGACCTGGTACACTTCACCCCTGTTCAAAGTTATATTGAAAAGATTTTTTGCCTTTCTACCTGTAGATGTAGTATTTGAAGGAGTAATCTCGATTTTCGTATTATTGTTTATTGCCGCGATAAGAAAATTAGAAGTATAGGTCTCACTTTTAGCCTGAATTATATATTCTTTACCTATTGATTGTATAGGTAAGACAATAGTTGCATCCGAAGACATTGGGAAATAGTTAAGAGCATATACAGTAACCGGGTCATTTGCGGTAATATGTACACCCATTCCCTTATTGGTCTCATAACTTGTAACCATTGCTACATTTGTTGGTATATGTATTTCAACAGTTTTATTTGCCTGTACTGTAAAAGGGGTTGACCAGCCCTGACCGGGAACTTCTACAATACCTGACGTAGCTGTATTTGCACTTATAAAAACTTGAAGAAAATCGGGTATAGTTTGAGTATCCGTATTTTCCATGAATCCGAACCAAAATTCCTTGCCCTTACTTGTGTTTTGCTGGGATAAAAGATGGTATTGATTTAATAAAATTAAAATTAATATTAAAAATATTTTTATGTTTTTAAAACACGAAGTATATATTAATTTTTCCATATCCAATTTATAAAATCACGATAGTGATGAAATATTGATAGAAAAATATATTGCGCACCACCATAATAAATCCCGTAGGGATGGAATATTAAATTTCCACAGCTTTAAAAATGTATCTTGAATCATAACTAATATCGAATAATTTTAAAAATTCTACATATTCATCAATAAATGTTTTCTTCTCGTGATGTTTTTCTTTATTTTTTATATATTCAATTACACTCGATAATTGGGATTTACTATAAGAAAAGGCACCATAACCCTCTTGCCATGAGAATTTCTCTTTAACCAAATTATGTTCATTTATCCATTTTGAAGAATTAGCTTTAATATCTTGCATCAATTTTGATAATGATTGTTCCGGTCTCAAACCAAATAACAAATGCACATGGTCCGGCATACCATTTATAATTATTAGTTTATGATTGTTATTTTTTATAATACCTGTTATATACATATAAAGTTCATCTTTCCATTCTTTTTGTATTAATGAATCCCTATTCTTTACTGTAAATACAGAATGTATGTGAATTTGTGTATATGTATTTGACATATTTTATAATACCTCAATTATTTCTTAATTTATTAATATTTCATTTTTCTACCAATATTTCATTCCTACGGAATTTATTGATTGAACAAATTGTTCTTCTACCAATATTTCATTCCTACGGAATTTATTGATTGAACAAATTGTTCTTCTACTACCAATATTTCATTCCTACGGAATTTATTGATTGAACAAATTGTTCTTCTACCAATATTTCATTCCTACGGAATTTAATTGAACAAATTGTTCTTCTACCAATATTTCATTCCTACGGAATTTAATTGAACAAATTGTTCTTCTACCAATATTTCATTCCTACGGAATTTATTGATTGAACAAATTGTTCT
>JBEKWK010000240.1:0-5640 GCA_049513175.1 FCB group bacterium | reverse complement strand
ATAAGAATAGAAGATTGAACTGAAGCAGGGCGGTTAACAAAATACACTCCGATTGGCAGTGGTTTGGCAGGTGGAATTTTTATTTTAGGAACATCGCCTTTTTTCCATGTGCCAAGTGCTTTTTCGAGCTTGTCGAGAATTTCCTTTGGCTTCACATCCCCGACAATGGCTATAGATGCATTATTCGGCTTGAAATAATTTTTATAATAATTCTCGATATCATCATTTTTAATTTCTTTTATGGATGCTTCCGAAGGTTGTAAAGCATAAGGATGTGTATCGCCGTATATGACTTTCTTCGCTAAGTTGGCGGCAAGAGTTCCGGGAGAAGCTTTTTCTTCCTGGATACCTGCAAGCATTTTGGGGACGAGTTTATCGAACTCTTTACCAGGGAAACTCGGTCTGAGTACAACTTCCGAGAAAGCATCAATAAGAAGATTCAGATGCTTTGTCAAACTACCCCCGGAAACTGTGATGTAATCTACATTTGCCGAGGCATTTATGCTGGCGCCGACTCCGTCGAGTTTTTGAGCTAATTCAAGGGCATTGTATTTTTTTGTGCCTTTTGTCAAAAGCTCTGCTGTCATATCTGCAATGCCGGGTTTTTCACCGTCAACGGAAGTGCCGCCTGCTACCAATAACTGAATGGTTACGGTAGGCTGTTCATTGTCCTCGATAATAAAAACTTTCAGACCATTTTTAAGCGTATATTCAGTATATGATGGAAATGTAAATTCTTGTTCAGGTAGCGGCTCAGGCTTTGTCGTTACTATTTTATTATCTTCGCCTTTTGCCGTTAAAAAAATACATAAAAGAAAACATATAATTGTTGCGTTTTTTTTCATTATCAATTTTTCCTATTTCTTTGTTTAATACTATTTATATAAAATTTATAAAAAATGAACATTAATAGATTATTCCTTGTATCCGGGAGGTACATAAGTTAAAACAACCATCTTATCGGTACCAAAATATTTTTTAGCCACCCGCATCAAGTCATCTATTTTAATTTTGTTATATTTTTCGATTTCGGAATTAATCAAACCCGGGTCGTGATAATAACTGTTGTACGTAGCAAGAGTCTGTGCTTTTGACAATACGGATTTTTTGTCGGCAACAAACTCAGCTTCTGTGATGTTCTTTGCCTTGGTCAGTTCTTCATCTGATATACCATTTTTGATAACATTATTTATTTCATCGAGAGCCACTTCCTGAAGCTCTTTTAAACTTTTCTCAGGGGCGCATACACCTATTAATAAAATCGCACCTGCATATTGCAAACTCAAAGGTATCACGGTAGATTGTACTGCAACCTGCTCTTTATCAACAAGTCGCTGGTACAGCCTGGAACTTTCGCCGTTTGCAAGAATTTTGGTTAACAAAGAAAGTGCATAGTAATCCTGGTCATTCAGCTTTGTACCTCGAAACCCAATAAATAATGCCGGTAGCTGTGCTTTGGGGTCCTCGATTTTTTCGGAATAAGCTTTTTCAAGCGGCTTCAAATCAAAATTATTTCTCACAGGGTCTTTCCCTTTAGGATAAATCCCGAAATAATCTCTCACATATTGCTTTACCGAATCTACATCAATATCACCTGAAATGACAAGAGTGCAATTATTCGGCTGATAAAAATTATCATAGAATTGGCGGAAATCTGAAATTGCAGCTTTTTTAATATCGGCAATAAAGCCTATGGCAGCCCATCCATAAGAAGTTCCCGGGAATAAATTTTCGCACATTTTCTGTATCAGCGAGCCATAAGGCTGGTTGTCTGTTCTCATTTTCAGTTCTTCAATCACAACGCCTCTCTGAGTTTCCACACCGATAGAATCAATTTTCAGTTTACGCATTCTTTCGGATTCTATCCATAAAGCAAGCTTAATCTGGTTTGCGGGAAGCTTAAAGAAAAACACAGTTTCATCCCATGAAGTATGAGCATTCAAAGTGCCACCGGCTTCCTGAACATATTTGTCAATCGTAGCTCTTGGAATATCCTTAGTAGCCTCAAACATCAGGTGCTCAAAAAAGTGGGCATATCCTGTTTTACCGGGGATTTCATCCTTTGAACCAACTCTGTAATGCATAACTGTTGCAACAATAGGAGCAGATTTGTCAATATTATAAATTATTTCCAAGCCGTTCGGCAAAGAATCCCTTACAAATTTTATTGGATTAAACTGGCTGTATGCTGTTTGTGAATTAAATATGATAGGAGTAAAAAGTAGAATTAAAAAAAACAAAATCACATTATTCAATTTAGAACCGATTTTCATCAGAAATACCTCAATATAAACTAATTAAATTAAAAATTTATGCTATTAACGTTTTACCAATTCTAATGTTTCAAAATTCCTGCTGGATTACAGCAGTATATCCGTTTGCCGTACTACCGCCAAAGATGATGGAAAAATTTTTCCCTTGAGGCAGATAAATGTCATTAATACTCAGCAGAACCTGGTTCGTTGCATCATTAACGAAGACAAAAGCATTTTTCCTGTCAAGACTGACTTCATATATACCGGAAGTAGAACCATATAAAATATATTGAGCTTCAAAACATGTATCACAATTTACTCCCACAACTCTCACAGAAATAGAACCAATATCTTTACATGCATTTATATATCTTCTTTTAAAATTACTTGTTGAAACATCAAAAGGCGGATATTGCAGTGTGATAATATCTGGATTTTGATTTGTACCTGCCGCAATAATTAAATTTCTACTATAATTATTTGCATTTATGTATGTCGGTTTACCGGCTATATTTATAGTATTATCCCCAAGAGGCAAAACTGATGCCAAAGAACCGGTATAATAGAGCTTTGCATTGTACAAAACAGGCGGCATATTTAGATTTATACTAACTACATCAGGAATTAAATCTACAACCTGAGTGAATCCCCCTTGCGATTCAAATGAAATATTACTGCTAATCTGATTATCTTCTATTAGTGTAATTCCTAAAGAATCTCCGTTTGAGTGATTATTGGTTACAACTAAAAGATAATATTTATCAGGTTCCAAAGTTACAATTGAATTGTATAATAATTGCGTTGGCTGAGTAGGAGAAGATGAAAAAAGTGTTACAGGTAGGGTACCCGGGGTAACAAGCTGATAACCCGATATTTGCCCGTATGGAATATCCTTGGCAATCATACTACCGGAAGAATAGTGGGTATTTGTATCGGCACTATCCACACGGGCGCCGATAGAGACAATAAGAAATGGTAAATTATAGGCTCCATGAACCACTCTTACTATGCTTCTGCCACCCGACGGTTCGGTAAGATGTACAGGCGGAGCAACAACGGCATTATTTGCATTTGAATTTGCTGAATCAAAAACAAGCACAGTAAATTTATTCAATACCTCGAGAGAAGTCGGTGCAAATGCCATTAAACTATTACCTGCGAAGACTGCCATGGAATCTAAAGAACTCGATTTACAGGCACCTACCAATTTATAATCGCTTATGAAATTCGGACGCACATTGACTGCTACCGTGTCATTAGGTATTCTTTTAATTGTAACGGGAATTCTCGAGAAATTTATCGTCCTGACATCCGAAGTCCTGTCGGGTACTATGTCAGCAGGAAGTAAAGCATCTGTCTTGTCGTCAAATTCATCGAGGAGTAACACACCTTCAGAACCATCCTGCTTTTGATATATTATCAGCACATACTGTCCCGTAGCTTTTAAATTAAGGTTATATAGACCTATAATACTGATTTTATTATTCTGACTTAAGGATAAAGAAACTGCAACATAGCCGGCTTGTACCTGTTGAGGTGCGGTCATCACACGATAAGTCAAACCGGAACCTAAAGCAAAACCATTGGGACAACCCAAGTTCACACTATAAAATCTGGTAGTATCCGGATAAGCATTAAAAATTGTGATATTTGCAAAATTAGTATTTGCACCCAGTCCTGCTATAGTGCTGAGAACATATACTGTGTCTAAATATTTTTGAACCGGTCTTCCGGGAACCGAAGGCAACCCAACAAGAGTAAAATATGTGTCCCTTAAAAAACGAGTCCTTACTAAATTTGAGAACTCCTGAACTCCGTTTAATTGTACTGATATAATAGAGGAATCGGCAGGAGGCATAAAAGAATCGGATGTTGCAGCAAATTTAACAGTTCCACTTTTTACGGTTCTATCTAAAACACAAACCCTGTCATTCCTGTCGCCTGCTAAATTTATAAATCTGCATTTTACCGTTTTAAATTGCGGAGGAGGATTTAATAAATCCGGACTCTCTTTAGCACAACTGAATATAAATATTGTCAGGATAAAGAGTATAAATATTTTGAAAATTTTTGTTGCTTTGATTAAAAACATATTTATAAATTTTATTATAATAAGTTTAGATAAAAAATATAAATTAGCAAAAATTATTTTATTAAGAATTATTTTTATTCTTAAGTTTGTAATCTTTGATTTTAAATATTATTAAATCAAATAAATAACTAAATTATAAATACCAAACAGATGATAGAAAAATTACAATCCATTTTAGATAAATATAATTCACTTTCTGAATTATTAAACAACCCTCAAATAATGAATGACGTAAACGAATACAAAAAAATTTCACGTGAGTACAAACATTTAACAGTGATAGCCGATGTATCAAAAAAATACCTGAAAATTTCCATAGAATTGGAATCAAACAAAGAGCTTATAGAATCAATAGAAGCAGACCCGGAATTAAAAGAAATGGCATACCAGGAAAATGATATTCTTGTCGCGGAAAAACAAAAACTGGAAGATGAAATAAGGTTTTTGTTAATTCCAAAAGATCCTAATGACGTAAAAAATTGTATCGTAGAAATTCGTGCCGGAACAGGTGGTGATGAAGCTGGAATATTTTGCGGTGATTTATTCAGAATGTATCAGCGCTTTGCCGAAAGAAAAAATCTAAAACTGGAAATAATTGATTTTAACGAAAGTGAACGGGGTGGGTTCAAGGAAATTACTTTTTCCCTTGCGGGGGAAGATGTATTCGGTACGATGAAATTTGAAAGCGGTGTGCATCGCGTCCAGCGGGTTCCCGATACCGAGGCAAGCGGCAGGCTTCATACATCTGCGGCTACGGTAGCAGTTCTCCCTGAAGCCGAAGATGTGGACATTGAGATAAATGAAAACGATTTGAGAATAGATATTTTCCGTTCAGGTGGAAAAGGCGGGCAAAATGTAAATAAAGTAGAAACAGCCGTTCGTATTGTTCATATACCTTCAGGAATTGTGGTTAAATGCCAGGAGGAACGTTCACAGCTTAAAAACCGCGATAGGGCTATGAAAGTGATGAGGTCAAGACTATATGAATTAGAACTTAAAAAACAGCAGGATGCTATATCATCAACGAGAAAATCAATGGTAAAGACCGGCGACCGTTCGGAAAAAATCCGCACATATAATTATCCCCAAAATCGTGTTACAGACCACCGTCTCGAAGGTGATGCCAAAAATTATACTCTTCGTGAAGTCGTTGACGGAAACCTGGATATATTAATCGAAAATCTGCAAATTGCCGAAAGAGCGGAAATACTAAAGCAGGGTATTGCATCTGATAATTAATATAAAACAATTACAATTTTCTTAAAACGTATTCTATTTTTTACTATATTTGAA
>JBEKWK010000239.1:0-5652 GCA_049513175.1 FCB group bacterium | reverse complement strand
AAATTTAAACCGAGTGCAGAAATGTTCAAAGAACTTGAAGCAATGGAATGGGGACATAAGCAAATATTGGAGAAATTGCAAGCGGATGATTTGAAGGGATTTACACCACCTAAGATTACTGATTTACATATAAGCGATTATCTTTATGAACCTCCTGTCAGCAGTGGAATGGTATACCAGGAAGTTTTAATAGTTGCCATGAAACGTGAAGAAATAGCCCAAAAAATGTATAATGACCTCGCAGGTAAAATAGATGATAATTTTACAAAAAATCTGTTTGTGAAGCTTGCTACCGAAGAGGCAAAACACAAATTCCAACTTGAAACATTATACGATGAAGTAATAAATATAGAGAATTAAAATTTTCTTATAAATATCTTTTTATATAAGCTGTCGAATTAACATATTTGGCAGCTTTTTTATTTTATTTTTCATTATGCCAACAGAAATATAAAATATCATTAGTAACCTAAGTGCGTTTCGTATAAATAAATTTACTTTAAAAGAACACAAATTATAGTGGACATTAATCTTTATTTAAAATAAACTTTTGTAATTTTGTTTTTTCATATCGGAAAAAATAAAATTTATATATTTTTTCATTTTTTAGTACAAAAAATAAATAGAGATTTGGGAGATATTTAAATGAAAGACAAAATGTTTGTTACAATTGACGGTAACGAAGCTGCTGCTTATGTTGCCTATCGTGTAAATGAAGTTTGTGCCATCTATCCAATTACACCCTCTTCAAATATGGGTGAATGGGCAGATGAATGGTCAGCTAAAGGGATAAAAAATATTTGGGGGAATATTCCTACTGTTGCGGAAATGCAAAGTGAAGGCGGAGCTGCCGGTGCGGTTCACGGTTCATTACAGGCTGGTGCCTTGACAACAACTTTTACTGCTTCCCAAGGGTTGCTGTTAAAAATTCCAAATATGTTTAAAATAGCAGGAGAATTGACACCAACAGTTTTTAATATCAGTGCAAGAGCACTTGCAACTCACGCACTTTCGATTTTTGGAGACCATAGCGATGTAATGACTGCCAGAACAACCGGATTTGCAATGCTTTGTGGAGCTTCGGTTCAGGAAGTAATGGATTTCGGGCTTATTGCCCAGGCTTCAACGCTTGAATCGCGTATACCTTTTATACATTTTTTTGACGGTTTCCGAACTTCACACGAAGAAGCAAAGATTGAATTATTACCAGAAGATACAATGCGTGAAATGATTAATAATGATTTGGTAAAAGCACACAGAGATAGAGCATTGTCACCGGACCACCCGGTTATAAGAGGTACAGCCCAGAATCCTGATGTATTTTTCCAGAACAGGGAAACTGTTAATCCATTTTATATTGCCTGTCCTGATATAGTCCAAAAAGTAATGGATAAATTTGGCAAGCTGGTTGGACGTAAATATGAGTTATTCCAATATCACGGGGCTCCTGATGCAGATAGAATTATAATTTTAATGGGGTCTTCATGCGAGACAGCACATGAAACAGTAGATTATTTATTGGAAAAAGGTGAAAAAGTCGGTATTATAAAGGTAAGATTATACCGTCCATTCGATATGAAACGCTTTATCGAAGCAATACCTTCTACTGTAAAAAACATAGCAGTTTTGGATAGAACGAAGGAAGCCGGAAGTATGGGAGAGCCTCTTTATTTGGATTGCATTAATGCATTATATGAAGGTTTGGCATTAGGTATGGGGAAACTCAAATCAATGCCAAAGGTAGTTGGTGGTCGTTATGGTTTATCATCTAAAGAATTTACTCCTTCAATGGTTAAAGCTGTTTTTGATAATCTTGCAATTCCTCAACCAAAGAACCATTTTACAATAGGTATAAAAGATGATGTTACAAATACAAGTCTTGATTTTGACCCTGAATTTGACATTGAACCCAAAGAAGTTGTTAGGGCAATGTTCTTTGGATTAGGTTCTGACGGCACGGTGGGTGCAAATAAAAATTCAATAAAAATTATTGGTGAGAATACGGATTTTTACGGACAAGGGTATTATGTTTATGATTCCAAAAAAGCCGGAACGTTAACTGTTTCACATTTAAGATTCGGACCAAATCCTATCCGTTCAACTTATTTGATTAGGAAAGCTAATTTCATTGCCTGCCATCAAACTGTATTTCTTGAAAAATATGATATGTTAAAAAATATCGCTAATGGAGGTACTTTCCTGGTCAATACTCCTTGGTCAAAAGATGAAGTTTGGGCACATATACCAAAATCAACCCAAAAACAAATAATAGACAAAAAAGTAAAATTATTTACTATTGATGCTCAGAAAGTTGCAGAAGCCAGCGGAATGGGACGCAGAATTAATACTGTTATGCAGGTTTGTTTCTTTGCAATATCAGGTATTCTTCCGAAAGAAGATGCTATTCAGGAGATAAAAAATTCTATAAAGAAAACCTATGGTAAAAAGGGAGATGAAATTGTTAAAATGAATATCCAGGCTGTTGACAATACTCTCGAGAATCTGTTTGAAGTAAAAATTCCCGATAAGGTTAACGGTACATTTGATATTAGTTCTGGAGTTCCGGATAATGCTCCCGATTTTGTAAAAAAAGTTCTTGGTGAAATTATTGCTGGCAGAGGAGATGATTTACCTGTTTCTGTATTCCCTAAAGACGGGACTTTTCCACTATCAACAACAAGATGGGAAAAAAGAAATATTGCACTCGAAATACCTGTTTGGGACGAGGAAATTTGTATCCAGTGCGGGAAATGTCCGATGGTATGTCCCCATGGAACCATACGTATTAAAGTATTTGAACCAAAATTACTTGAAAATGCACCTGAGACTTTTAAAGCAGTTGACGCCCGTGATAAAGAATGGCAGGGCTTGAAATATTCTATTCAAATAGCGCCGGAAGATTGTACCGGATGTGGTGTTTGCTTTGAAGTTTGTCCTGTGAAGAATAAGACAAATACAAGTTTGAAAGCATTGAATATGATGCCTCAAATGCCGCTGAGAGAGCAAGAAGCAAAGAATTGGGATTATTTCTTAAGCATTCCCGAAGTTGATAGGAATAAAATAAAAGTCAGTGCTATTAGGCATCAACAGATACAAAGACCTTTATTTGAATTTTCCGGAGCTTGTGCCGGATGCGGTGAGACACCATATATAAAACTTGTAACCCAGTTATTCGGTGATAGGGCATTGATAGCTAATGCTACCGGTTGTTCTTCAATCTATGGAGCTAATTTACCCACTACTCCTTATGCTCAGAATGCTGAAGGCAGGGGACCTTCCTGGTCAAATTCATTATTCGAAGATAATGCCGAGTTTGGTTTCGGATACAGGCTTGCAATAGATAAGCAAAATGATATTGCCAAAGATTTACTAACTAAAATGTCTACACAGATTGGTGAAAAGCTGGTTAATGAATTAATAAATTCTAAACAAATTGATGAACCGGAAATTTTTGAACAAAGACAACGAGTTGAAGAATTGAAGAAAATCATTTCTAAAATAAATACTCCTGAAGCAAAAAGGCTAATGACTGTTGCCGATTATCTTGTTAAAAAAAGTGTATGGATTATTGGAGGTGATGGTTGGGCTTATGATATTGGTTACGGAGGTTTAGACCATGTATTGGCAAGCGGAAAAAATGTGAATGTTTTGGTGCTTGATACTGAAGTGTATTCCAATACCGGGGGACAAACATCAAAAGCTACTCCAATTAGCGCTGTTGCTAAGTTTTCATTTGGAGGTAAACCTACAAAGAAAAAAGACCTCGGATTAATGGCTATGTCTTACGGAACTGTTTATGTTGCTGTTGTGGCTATGGGAGCTAAAGATGACCATACATTAAAAGCATTTTTGGAAGCGGAAGCTTATGATGGACCTTCTATCATAATTGCATACAGCCATTGTATTGCTCATGGAATTGATATGGAAAATCCGCTCAGACAACAAAAACTTGCAGTTGATTCAGGTCAGTGGCTACTTTATAGATATAATCCTAAATTGACTGAGCAAGGATTAAATCCTATGATTCTCGATAACAAAACACTTAAGGTTCCTGTTGCAGATTATATGAATACTGAAAACAGATTTAAAATGCTTACAAAGAGTAAGCCTCAAGTCGCTGCAGAACTGTATAAGCAAGCCCAAAAGGATATTGAATCTCGTTTCAAATATTATCAATATATGGCTGATAGAAAATTCGGTAATGAAGAAGAGAAATAAATCAAACAATTTAATAAGTAATTCATGATTAAAAGAAAAATTGAAATAAAAATTTAAGGAGATAACAATGGATTTAACAACAAAATATCTGGGGATGGACTTGCGTACGCCTTTGGTTGTATCTGCATCTCCACTATCAACTAAAATTGATGATATAAAGAAGATGGAAGATTCGGGAGCATCTGCAATTGTTTTATATTCTCTTTTCGAGGAACAATTGATTAATGAACAATATGAATTGCATTATGCTACAACAGTAGGTACTTATAGTTACCAGGAAGCTCTGACTTATTTTCCGGAATACGATGAATTCAAAACCGGACCTGAAGAATATCTTGAGCAGATTACAAAAGCAAAAGCCTCTGTAAAAATTCCTGTAATAGCAAGTTTAAACGGAACCAATATTGGCTCGTGGACAAATTTTGCAAAGAAAATTGAAGATGCAGGAGCTGAAGCTTTAGAATTGAATGATTATAATATTCCTACAAATGCTAATCTGACTGCTGATAAAATCGAGCAATCATATATTGACATTTTAAAGGCTGTGAAATCAGTTATAAAGATTCCTGTTGCTATGAAGCTTAGTCCATTTTTTTCAAATATGGCTAATATGGAAAAAAAATTAGATGATGCAGGAGCAGATGCTTTAGTTCTATTCAATAGATTTTATCAACCTGATATTGACCTTGAGGCACTGGAAATAAAACCTCATATTAATCTTAGCACATCACAATCAATGCGATTACCTTTGCGGTGGATTGCAATTTTAAAAGGCAGAATTAAAGCAAACTTAGCTGCTACAAGCGGCATTCATTCAGGCTTTGATGTCCTGAAAATGCTTATGGCGGGAGCTGATGTAACAATGCTTTGTTCAATACTTTTAAAATATGGTATTGATTATATAAAGCAAATTGAAAAAGAGATGATTGATTGGATGACTGAAAAAGAGTATGAATCTGTTAAACAGATGCAGGGTAGCATGAGCCAGATTAATGTTGCTGACCCCAGTGCATTCGAACGGGCTCAATACATGAAAGCTATTACATACTATAAAGTATTATAATAATTGTTATTAAAATTAGTCATTTCTGCGATTCTAATTTCGTGGGAATGACTAATTGCTTTGATATAGAAATAGAAATTGGAAATGTCATTCTGAACGAAGTGAAGAATCCAGTTGTAGATGATATAAGAGCGAAGAAAGAAGCATGAAGATAGAAGAATAAGATGGATTCTTCTCTGCGCTCAGAATGACAAATTTCTTGATTTGGTTACTTATACATAATTAATAATATTATTTATTTTAATTAACCATGATAGGTATATTATTGTTTAATGGAACATCATTATTACAAAAATTTTATAAGGTTTGTTATAAATTACATTTTATTGAAATTTTGAAATCATAAAATATTACAAAGCAAATAATTTGTT
>JBEKWK010000238.1:0-5657 GCA_049513175.1 FCB group bacterium | reverse complement strand
TTACACAAGGAATTTCATATAAATGGAATGTCTCTACTGGTGGTATAATAATTGGTAGCGATACCTTGTCTACCATTAAGGTGCAATTTACAACGTCGGATAGCACTGTAACTATTTCATTAATCGATTCTGTTAATTCTACTGGTAAAAAGGATACTGCTTATTATGCAATTGATGTTTATCCTATCCCTTTACCAACTATTAAAAGTTATTCTATTCCTTGTTACGAAAGTATTCAAAATTATTATACTGATTGGGCTTCATATTATACTTATAAATGGGATATTACAGGAGGTACTATTATGGGTGAGGATTCACTTGAATTTGTAAATGTTGAATGGACTTCACCAACTTCAGGAACAATCTCCTTGACGACAATAAATTATATTGCCGGATGTATGGGTTCAGTTTCACAAGTTATCTATATAAATCAATCTCCTAGACCGCTCATAAATGGAAAACAATCCGCCTATAAGGGTTCAACTCAGCAATATTCTGCACAAAATAATAAAGACTCAAGCTATGAATGGTATGCCATAAATGGTACAATTAATGGTAATCGTAATTTAAATTCTGTCAATGTTGTATGGGGAAATGCTGATAGCGGAATAGTAAAATTAATTGAAACCAATTTTAAAGGATGTGTGGATACAGTTTCTCTTGTTGTTAATCTTTTACCTGTCGGAGTTGATGAATTGAATAATGTAAACGAATCAATTTCAATTTTCCCCAATCCCGCAACCAATGAATTGAAAATCTCTTATAATTTAAATGTTAATAAAAATGTTACATTTACAATAATAGATATTTTAGGAAATGTTGTTTATTCGGCAACTGAACAAGGCTTGGCAGGTGCAAATAATTCTAAAATTGATTTGAGTGCTTTGCCGCAGGGAGTGTATTATTTGAAGCTGACAACAGGTGCAGATGCAATGACAAGAATTATTTCTGTGATTAGATAAAGTTTTAAAATTTATGAAAGGGATGAATTTTAGTTATTCAAAAATCTAAAAATAAATAAAAAAATCAGGAACAAATATTTCAATTATATATTCTAAATTTTAAATTTTAAATTAATTTATAGGGGGTATTATGTGGACTAACACTTGTTTTTGTTTGGTATTTATTTTTCTGACCGGCATTACTTCTTATGCCCAGGATTGGATTAAAGCAAACGGTAATAAAGAATTACCTGATTCTACCGGCATTACTGCCCTGGCAACTTATGGCAATTATGTTTTCGCAGGCACTTCAAAGGGTGTATATTTTTCTCCTAACAATGGCACTGACTGGACCTGGCGAAATACGGGAATGTATGATACGACGGTAAATTCGAGGACAAAAAAATTAACACTCTATGGCTGTTATTTTCTCAACACAACTACAGGTTTTGCCGTCGGAGAAAACGGCATTATATTAAATCTGACACAAAGCGGTAGTAAATGGAAAGCAATTAATTCAACGACTGCCCAAACTTTAAGAGACATTGAATTTATAAACGGCAAGGTTGGATTTATTGTCGGTGACAGCGGAACCGTATTACTGACCTTAGATTCCGGTCAGACATGGGCGGCTCAGACAATAACTCCGCTCAACGGAAGTAATCCCGCTTCCGAAAATTTATATACAATTAAATTTGGCGGCTCAAACACAGGCTACCTTGGAGGAACAAACGGTTTTATTGCAAAGATTACCGTTAATATGACAGGCGGTAATTACTCAGGTAATGCAATTCAGCAAGTGGCTTCGGGTGTTATGGGAAATATTTACGGATTTTATTTCAACGGGATTCACCAGGCTTATGCCGTGGGTAACGGTGGATTAATTATAAAACTTAATGCTTCCGATGGCTGGGATACGCAGTTATCAAATGTGTCGGTTGATTTACATTCGGTATATTTTTCTGACCCGAACACAGGTTATATAGCCGGTGACGGCAGTCTCTTATTAAAGACCACAGATGCGGGTTCGTCCTGGGTTCCTCAATATCTCGATTATTCTTTTTCAATGCAATTTAATAAAATATTTTTTACGGCGGCAAGTACGGGTTATTTAGTCGGTAACGAAGGTAAAATGTATAAGACAACGAATGCAGGCGTTGATTGGACTGTAGTAAATTCAGGGACTACATTTGATATTTACGGACTATACTTCAAGGCTTCTTCTTCAGGCTTTATAGTTGGTGACAGCACCTTAGTCTCTATTACAACAAATGCAGGAACAAATTGGGTAAACAAAAAAATTGATACAAATGTTACAATTACACATACAACTTATGGCTTAAGAAGTACCAATGCTTTTGTTTTAAGCGGCAGTACATTAATCGCAGGCACAAATTCGGGAATCAGCGTTTCAGTTGATACTTGCAATAATTGGTGTACAAATAAGATAGCTTTGAAAAAAGATATTATATATTCATTTCTATTGAAGGATAACATAATTTTTGCAGGTACTTCAAGCGGAATTTATAAATCTACTGATAACGGCGGCAATTGGACTGCGGCATGTAACGGTTTTAAAAAAGATATGGATTCAAGTGTTTTTGCTTTGGCGGTAAAAGGAAATGATATTTTTGCAGCTACAGGCGGCGGAGTATTTTCATCTTCCGACAACGGAGCTAACTGGATGCAAAGATATACCGTACCTTCCGGCGACCCTGTCTTTTCAGTGGTAACTACTAAGAATACAATTATAATCAGTATTGACGGCTGGGGTGAGGGGGTTTATATATCATCCGATAACGGGAATAATTGGGTGCCAAGTAATTCAGGATTAAAACCCGAAACAGATACCCGTTTCTTTTTACTGACTCACGGCGATAGCGTATTTGCCGCCGGTGCAGGTACAGGCGGTATGGGTACGGGAGTTTACATTTCGACGGATTTCGGCTATACGTGGAAAGACTGCAATGCGGGATTGTCGGCTTATGTTCAAGCCAACCAACTTATGATGGCAACAAACGGCAATTATATTTTCATAGGCTCGACAGGCTCTTCCGGCTTTTGCAATCTATACAAAAAGGTCATCCACTCAGTCATAATAAAAGGTGTCGAGGAAGACTTTACAGGCACAATTAATAATGTAAATGTATATCCAAATCCGGCGAATAATAAAATATACATTTCTTATAATTTGACAACTAACAGGAATGTTTCAATTTCTATAAATGATGTATTAGGCAATGAGGTATATTTGTATTCTACCGGGCAAAGATATGCAGGACAAAATAACGAAAATATTGATTTGAGTGCTTTGCCGCAGGGAGTATATTATTTGAAGCTGTCAACGGGTGCAAATGCAATGACGAGAATTATTGAGGTGGTAAGATAAATTTATTGTAGTTATTTTCGATATAAGAAAAGAAAAATTAAAAAATAGGTGTAATTATGAAAAAAATAGTAATATTAATATTCATTTTAGTTACAGGAATAATTCCCCTCAAAGCTGACTGGGAGCAAACAAAAAGTCCTTATGGCAGTTATATTATTTCTTTAGCCGTTATTGATTCAACAATTTTTGCTGGTGCAAACACCGGTACAATCTTCCGTTCCACTAATAAAGGTCAGAATTGGGAAGATGTTAATCACACGGCTGATTATGGATATGTTTGGTCTTTTGCCGTTAGCGATTCAATAATATATGCTGATGAACTTGGAACAATTGTATATTCTTCCGATAAAGGTAAAAGTTGGCAAAATATAAACATTAATAACCAGACCGGGTGGGATTTCCAATTTATGACTGTATTCGGTAAAAATTTAATCGTAGGGAATGATCCACAAGGATTATTTTATTTGGAAAAAATAAGCAATGGGTATTGGAGTTGTAATAATGTTTTGACAAAATATTGTTTAAATTGTTCAACTGTTTGTGATTCGGTTCTATTTGTTGGACACTGCTATGGAATTTTGAAATCCACTGATTTTGGGAATGATTGGAATGATTTTAATGATGGTTTAAATGAATTGGATATAAGATATATGTTTATATACGGTAATTATATATTTGCCGCAAGTTATACTGGAAATCCAAACTACACAGGATATCTTTATCGTTCATCAATAAATGATACAAGTTGGATAAAAGTTGCTAATGTATTTAAGGATAATATCACCTGCACGGTCAATATTGATTCTACACTTTTTGCAGGTACAGGAAATGGTGTATATAAATCATTAGATAGTGGTTTAAACTGGACACCGGTTAATACCGGTTTGACAAATTTTATTAAAACACTTGCAATAATAGATTCAACCATTTTTGCAGGAACAGATGCAGGTGTCTTTATTAGCACAAATAAAGGTGAAAATTGGATTATGATTAATAACGGAATGATAAGTAAAAATATTAGTGCAATTGCTATAAAAGATACAAATATATTTTTTGGTTCTTACGATGGTATTTATCAATCTACAAATAATGGGATGAGCTGGGATAAATCTGATAACGGTTCCCCAAATACCTCGGTTAATACGTTTTATGTTAATGATACATTGATTATTGCAGGTACTAATGAGGGAAATTATCTATCTACTGATAATGGAAAAAATTGGTTAGAAAGAAATGGTGGTTTAGATGAATATAATCGGCTTATGTGGTGTTACGCTGGTTTAGACAATTATCTGTTTGCTGGAGGTAGTACTGTTTATAAATCAAATATTAATTATCTAAGTTGGTGGGATGAAGCACGAGATGGTTTGAATGCAAGTTGGTTCAATGGATTAGCAGTTAAAGGCAATGAAATATTTGCTGGTGCTATAAATGATGGTGTATTTCGTTCAACAAATCTCGGAAATAGTTGGACAAAAATAAACAAAGGATTAACTGATACTGCTGATATTCGTTGTCTTATAGTATGTGATACAAATCTATTTGTTGGTACTTATGCTGGTGGTATTTCTAGATATAATGAAAGTGATTCAAGCTGGTCTGCCGTTAATAATGGGTTACCACAAATTCATATATTTTCCTTGGCTGTATGGAGAAATTATATTTTCGCTTGCGGTCAAGGTATTTATATGTCTTCCAATTATGGTTCAAATTGGGTTGATATAGAAGATAATTTACAATGTAATGCTATCTTTTCCATAGGTATTAAAAAAGATTATATATTTGCTGGTACAAATGCCCATGGTGTCTGGCGGCGACCTCTTTCTGAGGTTATTCCGACTGAAGTGAAAGGCAAGGTTGAAACACAAAATCAATTATCACTTATCACTATTTTCCCCAACCCTACAAATAACGAATTGAAAATTTCTTACAATTTAAATGCTAATAAGAATGTAATAATTATAATTATTGATGTTTTAGGGAATAATGTATATTCAGCAGTAGAACAAGGCTTAGCAGGTGCAAATAATTCAAGCATTGATTTAAGTGCTTTTCCGCAGGGAGTATATTATTTGAAGCTGTCGGCGGGAGCGGATGCAATGACCAATATTATTTCTGTAATAAGGTAAAGTTTTCATAAAATAGAAATGTTTTTTATTTTATATAGAGGGTCAAATGAATATTTTCAAAATAAAAATAATAATATTGCTTGTATTTTTCTCTGTAAATTGCCAATTATCGGCACAATGGGTAAAGCAGCCTAAAGGTTATGACTTGACAAAATTCAAAAAAGACATTCCAAAACTACTTAACGCCGATAATACCGG
>JBEKWK010000237.1:0-5691 GCA_049513175.1 FCB group bacterium | reverse complement strand
TTTTATTAAACACAGGAATGTTGTAATCATCAGAAAAGCACGTTTCGAGCTTGATGCCGCTGAAAAAAGAGCACATATTTTAATCGGCTTTCTCAGGGCTTTAGAAAATATTGATGAAATTGTAAAATTAATCAAAGAATCCTCCGACCCTAAGACTGCTTCTCTGAATTTACAAAGCAGATTTATTCTGACTGAAATTCAGGCAAAATCAATTCTCGAGATGAGACTGCAAAGATTGACAGGGCTTGAAAGAGATAAAATTCAACAGGAATATGATGAAGTAATAAAAACAATTGAGAAATTAAAATTTATCCTGGGTAGTCCAGATGAACAGATGAAAATTATTTCCGATGAATTAACTGAACTTAAAAATAAATACGGTGATGCCCGCAGAACAGAAATAGTTCCTGATGCAAAGGAATTTACCGTCGAGGATATGATTGCCAATGAAGATGTAATAGTTACGATTACACATAACGGTTTTATTAAGAGAACTCCCGTCTCAAGTTACAGAAGACAGAACAAAGGCGGTCGCGGTTCGAGCGGTGTTACAACATATGAAGATGATTTTGTGGAACAGGTATTTCGTGCTGCAACTCATCATCATCTTTTATTTTTTACAGACAAAGGGAGATGCTATCAGGTAAAAGTATATGATTTGCCTGAAGGCAGTAGAGCTGCAAAAGGTCGTTCTATCGCAAACGTAATCCAAAAAGAATCAGATGAAAAAGTAACTGCATTTTTGCCTGTAAAAGAATTTACCGATGATTTGTTTATCATGATGGTAACTAAACATGGGACAGTAAAGAAAACATTTTTATCAAACTTCTCAAATGTCAGGTCAACAGGAATAATTGCAATAAATCTGAATGACGATGACAGATTAATTGTTGCGAGATTAACAGATGGGAAATGTGATATTATTATAGGTACAAGAAAAGGATTGGCTTGCAGGTTCCGTGAAAGTGATGTAAGACCTATGGGGCGTACCGCCGCAGGTGTGCGTGGTATTCATCTCGGCAAAGAAGATTATGTGGTATCAATGGTTATTATAAAGAGACCGGATTCACAGATAATAGTTGTTGGAGAGCATGGGCTTGGGAAGCGAACTCGTTATGAAGATTTCAGATTAACAAAGCGAGGTGCAAAAGGAGTAATTTCTATGAATATAACCGAACGAACCGGTCAGGTTATCCAGATGCTAACTGCACTGGATACTGAGGATTTAATGGTAATCACTTCTAAAGGTATAATTATTCGTCAACCAATAAAAGAAATTAGAATTATTGGCAGAAATACCCAGGGTGTCCGTTTAATCAGGCTCGACGAGGGGGATTCTATTGCCGATATTACTACTGTTACAAGAGATGAAAGCGATAATGGAAACGGAGATGATGATGAAGTTGAACAAAACGGCGATAACGAAAACAATATTAATTTCGACGAAGGGATTCAGGAAACATTGATTTAAGACAGTTTTCAATTTTTGGTTGTCAGAAGATCAATCTCACTCCATTGGGTTATCTCAATATCATATTATTTGTCTTTCAAGACTCTTATTGGAATTCATATGCCCAAATTTTTACTGGGAACTAGCTTTTCCTGGAATTAGAATTAGGTTTATATTATGCTTTTAGACCATCCCAATAAAAATATTATTCCTACTTTTAAAACTAATAGTGGAAGGAGAATAAGCATTTCGGATTTACTACACAATTCACTGTTAAGACATTTTTCTTAATTTTGCAGAATTGATTATTTCTTCAAAATTAGCGGATAGACTTTATTTTGTGAAGACGAAACTATTTCATAAAAAGATTTTCGGCATATTAATAATAAAAATGGTCATACTTTTATTATTGTTTTCACCTATTAATTTTTTTGCACAGAATAAAGATATAAATCTTGATAAGAAAGATTCGATGGGAATGAATGATAGTACAAAACTTAAAAAAGAAACACCACCCCTTAATCCCCTCATCGGTAAGGAAGGGAAGGATTCATTAAAAGTGGATTCTGCAAAAGCGAAAATAGATACCGTCAAACCAAATTTACCTTTAAGAACACACGGAAGTGTTTTCCAATTAAATTCAAACATTTATAAAACAATCGGCAAAGAGGATATACAATTTCAAAATTATTCTTTGTTCTCGGATATTATGGATGCGCGGCTTCCCGCCTTTCCTTTATCTTTAGGGTATCCGGGTGGATTCAATAGTTTTTCATTGTTCGGTGGTTCACCAAGAGATATAAGTGTTACATTTAATAACCGTCCGCTCAATGACCCGGAATTCGGCTCATTTAATTTAGACCAGATGTCACCCGAGTTTATGGAAAAAGCGGAAATCCTCGTTGGCTCTGATGCAGTTATCTTGTCGGATAATTCTTCCGGTGCCTTAATTAATTTGCAGGAAATCCGCTACGATACTAAAAAACCCTACACAAGGCTTTGGTATTCTATGGAAACTTATGACCTAATACAAGCAGACGGGATTTACAGCCAGAATTTTGTGAAGAACTGGAATTTTACTTTTGGTTTCAGGTCTATGTCCTCAGCGGGAAGATTTGCAAATTCATGGTTGGATGCATGGAACGTCAGGGGAATTCTTAGATGGAATGCATCCGACCAAACAAGTATTTCATTATCAGAAAATTTTACAAACCAGGGAACTGGAACTAACGGTGGAAATGATATAACTCAATATTCCGATATATATGATGATATTTCTGCTGTACAAAAATTTCCTACTTTGAATGAAAGAGTATTCAGACATGATATTACTTTGACTTTTGATTCACGCTTTACTAGAAAAGATACTACTGCGAGGCATGTTAATGACTCAACCAAAACAACGATTGAAGAAGAAGGGTTAGAAGGAATTTCCGCATCATTATATTTTTCGCATATACTTTGGAATGAACATTTTCCATTAGAAATGCTGCCTGCCGGGGATTCAAGTGAAATTACAAAACATATTGACAGGTATTTTGGAGCTTCTGTAAAATATGAACAAAATTTATTTAACCTGATATTTCTTAGATTCGGGGGCAATGCTCAATATGATATAGTCGAAAAATCTTTTTCTAATGATTCATTGAAAAGCGGTTACCTTGCGGGATTCGGACAGGCACAAATTCCATTGTTTGAGCATTTTGAATTGAGCGGAGGGTTAAGATTAAAATATTTTGAGAATAATGTTACCTTTTCATCCGGTGTCAGAGGTACATATAAATTGAGTGACCATACAAAAATATTTGCGGATTACTCTCTCTCCCAAAGACAGCCGACTCCCTCTGAAGGATTGAATCTCAAGAATGAACTGCACTCGCTTGCGTTGCTTCAGGGAGAATGGATTAGTGGAGAAACTAAAGTCATTTTCGGAGCATTTTACAGAATAATAGGTTCACCGATTCTTTCAATTCCTGATTCATTTAATATAACTCTTGTTAAACAAATAAACGGAGACACACGTGTAATTCTGGGTTCCAATTTGTCCTTTGATACAAGACTTATAAAGCAGCTTTACATAGATGCATCTATGCAGGTCTATTATAGTAAAACAAATGGCGTTGCAGATAAAAGATTTCCTGGGTTTATGGGTGATTTGCGTGTGTACTATGAATTTGCAAAAGGTGCCAGTATTTTAAGAATTGGAATTTCGGGAGGGATGATGACATCCTTCATTGGCGAATGGTTTGACCCAATTAACAGAACATACACACCTGCAAATTACGAAAGCGGGCTTCAATGGAAAGGATTGAACGGATTTGTTGAAGCCAGGTTGGGTATTGCTTATGTAAAACTCAGTTGGGACAATTTACTCGAACGCGGATATTATTATGTACCCTTTTACCCGCAATTGGACAGGACTCTGCATCTATCTGTAGCCTGGCCTTTTTTGGATTGAGAGTTTATAAAGTTTATAAAGTTCGTAAAGTTTATAAAGTTTGTATAGTTATTTTACACCGTAAACCTGATAGTAGGGTAGTACTATTCTTATTCCCAAGCTCTGGCTTGGGTACATCTTGCATTAGACTACCAAACCGGTGATTGTAATTAGCAGAATAATTTTCGATTTTAATTCAGAATTATCTTTTAAATTTCCCTATCAATTCGCCTTTGCTTATTATATGTCCTTCGATTGCTTTAAGTAATTGGTCTTTTGTCAATCCGGGGTCATTTTTTAACATTAAATCGAGAGCATAGATTTTGAAAAAATACCTGTGTACTCCGCTTGGAGGGCAGGGTCCGCCGTAACCAATTTTTTTGAAATCATTTTTACCCTGAATTGCTTTGTTAGGTAAAATAGCCAGTGGAGGAACATTCTCCGGTAATTCTTTTACATCAGGAGGAATATTATATATAACCCAATGAACCCAGGTTCCCATAGGTGCGTCAGGGTCATCACAGATTAATGCGATGCTCTTTGTTGCAGTTGGTAAGTTGCTCCAGTTAATCTTCGGGGAGATGTTCTTACCGTCGCAAGTATACTGCTTTGGTATGAAGCCGTTATTTTCAAATGCACTGCTTTTAATAATTATATCCATAATCTTTGTCCCTTTCGGTGGTATGTTTAATGATGAACTGATTAGAATAGCAAAAATAATAATCAAGAAAATGTATGATAGTTTTTTCATAGAAAATACTCCTTATAAAATAATAATACCAATTAAAAATTGAATCATTAAAATTTAATATCTTCATAGTTAAATTTAACAAATTATTTACTAATTTAAAATTACTAATTTTGCATTTTAGAATATTGATGATTAATTATATAAGAGGTTCTTATGTTTAGTTTTCCACCGATTTCAGGTTTGCCGGGTTTGCACCCGTTTATTATTCATTTTCCTGTAGCTTTTCTTTTGTTAGCACCATTTGTCATATTGGTCGGATTGATTATGAGAGAAAAAAGGATATATTTTTCTTTGGCTGGAGTAATTTTAATGGGTATAGGTACATTATTTATTTTCGCAGCAAATATAACGGGTGAATCAGCTTCCGATGCCTTTGAGAAATCCGGGCAACTTCCACAATATGCTAATTCAAAGCAAGTAACTCCTCAGGAACAGCAAAAATTAAAAGCTGAAATAAAAGATGCTATCGAAGACCATGAAGACCTTGCCGAAACTATTGCAATATTTTTCTCTATTCTTACCGCCATATATGTAATAATATTAATTATACCAAAAATTATTAAAAAATTGGAAACTTATAAATTTGCATTTATTTTCAATATTTGTTTTTTAATTCTCTATTTTCTGTGCTTAATTGTAATGCTGAATGCAGCTCATCAGGGTGGATTATTAGTGCATAAATTTGGGGTTCATGCACTTTTGAGATAATGTAAGATTTAGAATGTATAATATTGCTTTTCGTTACAAAGCTCTAGCTTTGTAACCCATTTCAATTTTCCCAAGGCTGTGTTTATGAACAAGCGAACCAAATATAATAGGGTAAAAGCCTTTATTTTATTTAGCTAATACATCATTATACAGTTTTTCATACATAGGAATAATTTTCTCGGAGTCAAACATTTCGACGGCTCTTTTTCTTGCTTTTTCGGAGAATGATTCCCATTTTTTGGGATTATCTAAAAGTTCATTGACGTATTTTGCCATTCTCTGAACATCTCCAAACTCGGCAACGAAGCCGGTTTCGTTGTGAGATATGACTTCGGGAATTCCTCC
>JBEKWK010000236.1:0-5702 GCA_049513175.1 FCB group bacterium | reverse complement strand
CTCTCTTGCCGCTTCTAACAAATTTAAAGTACCAGTAATATTTGTCTCAATGAAAGGGCGGGAGTCCATTATTGAACGGTCAACATGCGATTCTGCTGCGAAATTTATTATTCCTTCAATATTGTATTTTTCTATAATTTCGAGAACTAATTTTTTATTTTGTATTTCACCATGAACAAATTTATATTTTGAATTGGTTTCGATATCATGCAAATTTTCCGGGTTGCCAGCATAAGTAAGTGCATCCAGATTTATAACACGGACATCAAAATTATTTATAAGATAACGGATGAAATTGCTCCCTATGAAACCTGAGCCTCCCGTTACCATAATTGTTTCAGACATATTTTATTTCAATATTGATGCAATGATAAATTATATAAAAAATAAAATTACGGAATGTTAATACCAAAAAAAAATATTTAGAGTTTACATACTTCATTAGTAATTACAAATTCTTTATGAAATATTAATTAGTTAAGTTTGCATTAAAAGACGATTACTTACTATTAAGCATTTTATATATTTTAAAAAATGAAGATGAATCCTGATTTTACAAAAATAAAATATGATGATGTTTTACCTGATTTTAATTTATCCGAATGGAAAAACCGGTTGGAAAAAACTGCAGGAATGCCAATCGAAGAATTATCCAAAATATCGTTGGAAAATATTCAGATAAAACCATTTTATACTGAAGATGATTTAAAAGAGGTAGAGCATTTAAATTATACTGCAGGTATACCTCCATTTTTGAGGGGACCCTATCCGACAATGTACATTACAAGCCCATGGACAATTCGCCAATATGCAGGTTTTTCGACTGCCGAAGAAAGCAATGCTTTTTACAGGAGAAACATCGCAGCAGGGCAGAAGGGTTTGTCTGTTGCTTTCGATTTGGCAACTCACAGGGGATATGATTCCGACCATCCGAGAGTAGTAGGGGATGTTGGAAAAGCAGGTGTGGCAATTGATTCGATACTAGATATGAAAATTTTATTTGATGGAATTCCTTTGGATAAAATGACTGTATCTATGACTATGAATGGAGCGGTTTTACCTATCATGGCATTTTATATCGTTGCGGCTGAAGAGCAGGGAGTTTCCCGGGAGCAACTTGCCGGGACGATTCAAAACGACATCCTAAAGGAGTATATGGTTCGCAACACATATATTTATCCACCGGGACCCTCGATGAGAATTATAGCGGATATTTTTGCATACACATCGAAAAATATGCCTAAGTTCAATTGCATATCTATCTCAGGTTATCATATACAGGAAGCGGGTGCTACTGCCGACCTTGAGATGGGATATACGCTCGCCGACGGGATGGAATATTTAAGAGCGGGGATTAACGCAGGTTTGAATATAGATGATTTTGCTCCAAGAATTTCTTTCTTCTGGGGAATAGGGAAAAATTATTTTATGGAAATTGCAAAACTTAGAGCTGCAAGAATGCTCTGGGCAAAAATTGTCAAGCAATTTAATCCGCAAAATCCTAAATCCATGGCTCTGAGAGCCCATTGCCAAACTTCCGGCTGGAGCCTGACGGAACAAGACCCGTATAATAATATTATAAGAACTTGTGTCGAGGCAATGGCTGCGGCTTTGGGACATACTCAATCATTGCATACAAATTCTCTCGATGAAGCAATTGCATTGCCTACGGATTTTTCTGCACGAATTGCAAGAAACACACAGATTTATTTGCAGGAAGAGACAGGTATTTGCAGGGTAATTGACCCTTGGGCAGGTTCCTATTATATAGAGAGGTTAACACATGAATTAATGTACAAGGCATGGGGACACATTCAGGAGGTAGAAGCTCTTGGAGGAATGACTAAAGCAATAGAGACGGGACTTCCTAAAATGCGCATTGAAGAGGCTTCTGCGAGAAGGCAGGCTAGAATTGATTCGGGATTGGAATCTATTATTGGAGTTAATAAATATAAGTTGGAACATGAAGAACCAATGGATATTCTCGAAGTTGATAATTCTGCCGTTAGAGAATCACAAATTATAAGATTGATAGAATTGAGAGCAAACAGAGATGAAGATAAAGTACAAGATGCATTGATAAAAATTACAGAAGCTGCTGAAAATAAAAATGGAAATTTATTGGAATTATCTATTTACGCCGCAAGAGTGAGAGCAAGTCTTGGTGAAATTTCCTTTGCTATGGAAAAAGTTTTCGGTAGACATAAAGCTGTTATTCGTTCTATCTCCGGTGTCTATAGCTCTGAGTTCTCAGAGAAAGAACAATTTGAAAAAGTACGGAAGATGACCGATGATTTTGAAAAAGTCGAAGGGAGACGTCCGAGAATTCTTGTTGCTAAAATGGGTCAGGATGGTCATGACAGGGGAGCAAAAGTAATTTCTACTTCATTTGCTGATTTGGGTTTCGATGTTGATATTGGACCTTTATTCCAGACGCCCGATGAAACCGCAAGACAGGCTGTCGAAAACGATGTGCATATAGTTGGTGTCAGTTCACTTGCAGCGGGACATAAAACTCTGGTACCTCAATTAATCGAAGAATTAAAAAAATTAGGACGGGGAGATATTATAGTAGTCGTAGGCGGTGTCATCCCCGCACAAGATTATGAATTTTTGTATGATTGCGGTGTTACTGCTATATTTGGTCCCGGTACAGTGATTCCAACTGCCGCACAAAAAGTGATGGAAGAATTGACAGATAAAATATAATTTCTATTAATGAAAAAAAAAGGAACATATAAACCCGCATGGACACCTGCAAATGCAGGTAAGGAATTTGCAGTTAATGTTGTCCCCGGAGTTGATAGTAGAAAAAATATTCATAAAAAAACTGAGACTAAAATAAACACTAAGAATCTTAGTGTCAATGATTATGCCAAGGGAATATTAAAAGATGACCGAAATATTTTAGCTCGTGCAATAACTCTTATAGAAAGTAATTCTCCAAAACATTCCGAAACAGCACAGGAAATCTTAAAAAAAATTCTTCCTAAAACAGGAAAATCTATTCGCATCGGAATAACCGGATCACCTGGTGTCGGGAAAAGTACATTCATCGAATCATTAGGAAATTATTTATGCGAAAGAGGTCATAAAGTTACTGTATTAGCTATTGACCCAAGCAGTTCAAGGACGAAGGGTTCCATACTTGCCGATAAAACAAGAATGGAAAAATTAGCGAGACAGAAGAACGCTTTTATACGCCCGACTCCATCCGGCGGTGCTTTGGGTGGCGTTGCACGAAAAACAAGAGAAACAATTTTGCTCTGCGAAGCCGCAGGATTTGATGTGATACTTATAGAAACAATCGGGGTAGGGCAGAGTGAAATAATCGTGCGCTCTATGGTGGATTTTTTAATGCTATTGATTCTGCCCGGTGGCGGCGATGAACTGCAGGGTTTGAAAAAAGGAACTGTGGAGCTTGCAGATGCTGTTGTGATAAATAAAGCGGATGGCGATAATATTGTTCGCGCAAATATAACCTTAGGTGAGTACAAACAAGCTGTACATTATTTATTGCCTGCTACGGAAGGCTGGACTACAAATGTTTTCGGGGCTTCTGCAATTAATGATATTGGTATTGAAGAGATTTGGTCAGAAGTAATTAAATTTAGGAATACAACTAAGAAAACAGGTGTTTTTGAAAAAAGAAGAAAAGAGCAATTGCTCGATTGGGTTTATGCAATGGTTGAGGAAGAATTAAAGCACAGATTTTACGAAAATCCCAAGGTATCAGAGATAATACCTGATATAGAAACAAAAGTATTAGAAGGGGGGATGACTGCATCAGAAGCAGTGAAAAAATTAATATCTAAAACCTAACTATTTTTCTTCTATTCTGATTTCTACCGTTCTGCAAAAAAATCTGCCTTCGGGTAGGCTATTATTATATAAGCTCGTTTCTCCTAATCCCCTGAATGTTTTGTCTTCGCAATGGATTGCATCGGAGACGGCTTTTGCCCTTGCTTCGGATAATTGGAGATTATAATCTTCACTTCCTACTCTGTCGGTATATCCTTCGATTATGACTTTTGATTTTGAATTTATTTTTTTGTTTATAAAATCAATTATTCTTTTGTTGGATTCATTCAAATCGTATTTATTAAAATCAAATAATATCAGCCTGTATCTCTCGATTTTCTTTTGAGTTTTTGTTAATATTCTTTTTACGAAAATTTTTGAATCAGGTTTTATAATCCTGTCAGTCGAATCCTTTTTTATATTCAAAAAATATGTTAGTTCTGCCTGGTTTACACTTAATAATTTATTGAAATCATTTAAATCAAAATCAATTTTACTCGGTAAACTTTCATTTCCGGCTGTAGAAGTTAAAGTATCCGAATCGAGCATCAGCACCAGCTTCCAATCCATAAGGCTGTCTTCTGTATTAGATTTTATTTTTACCCTTATTGCATTTGGTACTAATTTAAAATAGACATCGTTTGTAACAATTGGAGAAAGGATTTCGGGAGCATCTGATATTATTTCAACTCTGCGGTTTTCAGCGACACCGTCTGAATCATTACTGCTGGAGGGCTTTTCCGGAAGATTATTTTCTTTGATATTAATTCTTTCAGGATTTATATGCCAGATTGAAGTAAGATAATCTTTTATTGTTTCTGCTCTCTTTTGTGAAAGCTCAAGTTTTCCTTTTTCATTTCCATTATCAGAATTGCAGCCAACCAGAGTAATATTTCCTTGATTACTGGCTTTCATCCTTGAGCCGATTAGGTTTAATAAATTATAATAAACCGGTAAAGTAGGATGGAAATTGAGAGATGAAGCTTTAAATTTTGATGCTGATTCTTGTTTTAGCTTGACATACCTATCGGGAATATCTGAGGAATTTTCATCGAAAAATATATAATTTAATAATGGCTGACTATTCGATAGGGGATATTCCTCTACTCTAATTGTGTCGAATCCAAATTCCTTTTTTCCACGTAGACCAACATGTTTAATATATATTGAATCTTCATTTTTAGGTGGAATGATTACGATTACCGAATCTTTAACAGGGAGCGGTTTTTGAATAGGGAAGAAGGCAGTATCTGTCCTGTTTGTAGTTTCGGTTATAGTAATTTTATCTTCTGTAATAATTGAATCAAGAGATATTACAGGCAAACCTTCTTTCACTTCGAGTTGTGCAATGTCAGGTCTTTCAATTTTTTTCGTTTGTATATTTTTCTTGTATTCACGCTCGATTTCAGGCGGGAAATACTTGCCGTTTCCCGGAGAGAATTTTAGTGAAAAACCAAATCTCACCGTATTAACATCCCATGTAAAATCTTTCGATACCTGCGAAAATCCGTATGAGAGCAATATTTCAGGTGACAGGAATAATGTTTCTCTTTTATTAAGTTTTATATCATAGCCTAAACCGAGAATCATAGCCACATTATATTTGTAACTGAAACTGCTGTTTGTAACTGTTCTTGTAATTGCATTTGTGCCGTTACTGAAAACACCATCAGAAGAATTCTCCACTGTTTCAGTATGTGTATAATTATTTTGTAATTTTAATCCGGCATTGGCACCAAACATAAGAAATAAGTTTGCAATGAACCTGAATTTAAAAATTGGTTCGATTGAAATGTTAGAAAGATTTGCATTGAAACTGTGATGTATTGGTGCCACCGTATCTATACCGTTCAGATTCGCCCCGGTCGGAAACAAGCCTGTCATTGTAGAATTATAATGAG
>JBEKWK010000235.1:0-5711 GCA_049513175.1 FCB group bacterium | reverse complement strand
AAAGCAGCTTCTAATTCGTTTTTTGCTATCCAGTTATCCGCAGTTGTCTGGAACTTAATTTCCTTGATTATTTTCATAATATTGTCTGATATTTTCGGATAATTATCTATGTATTGCTTTTTATTTTTGAGTGCATCTACTGCATCTAATATCTTTTCTGCTGAAATATCTTGAGAATAATATGATATTTTAATATCGCCTGATTTCAAATCAACATTAGTTTCGATTATTCCGTTCATGCCATCGAGAGAAGTTTCATAGTATTGCTTCTCAATCCAATTTTCAATATTGGTTTTTATTTTCATCTCGCTTTTGGTCTTCGATTTGCTTGCTAAAAGATTAGCCGACATAAAGAACATAGAGAAAATACTGAATACTACTATTAATTGTATATATAACTTTTTCATTTTGACCTCCATTATAATTTAAATAAGGACTTGTATATATTACGCAATGAAAGCAGGAAGGTTACAAATGAGAAATGATAATATAATTTTATTTTTTAATTTCGACTACTATACATTCCAATTTTCGGGTTTGTGAACCGGTATAATGCCCTCTCAAAATGAGATTGTATAAGCTCCCGGCTTTTATTTCGATACTGTCTTTTGTTGTTAAAGTTGAATTGGTAAGGGTATCATTAACTGATAAAGAATATATTCCTGTCGGTATAGGATAAATACTTGTATAAGAATTATAGCTTAATGAAGGATTTATAGGATAGGAGTTTATAACAAATTTTACGGCAGGGGCATCATCTGAAACATGAGCGAACCGAACATAAGCATTGTTAGGAGTATATGAATCAATTGAATCACTCATGAGCATTCCTTTGATACGGGTTTTACGTCCAAAACCTATGAATGTATAATTACCGTTTTTTATTAATTCCGTAGATGAATTAAAAATTATTGTGGAATCTTTTTGTAAAATGAATTTTATATTGCTTGAGCCGGCACCTATTTTTTTGTAAATATTCTGATTGTTATCGTAAGACAAATTCCCAAGTACTAAATGGTCTGTTGACCAGACATCAACCATGTCAACATCAGGCATTGCATTTATAAATAATACATTTGAAAAATCAACAGGCTCAATAATTTTTGGGGTATCTATTCCCGGCACACATTCACATGCGGAAAAAATTAATAAACCGGAAAAGATAAAAATATATATAAATATTGGAATACAAATATTTAATTTCCCCTCTTGAGAGGGGATTAAGGGGTGTGTTCTTTTCCTAATAGAGAGCAACTTAATAATTTTTAGTAAAGATGTAACCACTTACCAATTCCGTCTAATAAAATTACAACAACTGATGCAGTAATTTACACTAAAGACGGGAAATCTCAAAATTCAAAAAATTTTTAAATTAGCTTACAAACTGATGTAATGTAGCTTTATGGATTTATTATTTTTGAAGATTTTCAATAGACAATTTCATGATTCCCAATATTTAGAAGAACAATTTCTTCTTCCTTAGTTATCGAGTTTATTTCAATTTTAAAAACAATTCTACAATCATAGCCGCAGGAACAAGCTCGCAAACCGTATAATTTGCCAAATAATTTATGAGTATAAAGAAATTGTTGGAAAACATCTTCTTCCATTTTCAATAATGTATCTTCAATTCTATTTATTAAATTTGGGTAACTCAGTGTGTAATGTTTGTAAGCTTTTTTGAATTGGTTTGTAATAATCAATTTTCTCACTGTTAATCCTTATTGGAGTATTCACGAAGTTCATCAATGCATTCATTTGCAGTTTTGGCTTTATAATCTCCGTCATGATATTCTTTAAGTGATTCTTCAGCCTGAAGGGCAATTTCATTTCTACTTGCTTCTATCCTTCGTTTAACGAGTAAATCCGTAACTATATCCTTTTCTGTAGATGATAATTCATCAAATGTATCCAATACTTGTTCAATGGTTTTCATAACTTCTCCAATATAAATATGCAATAACTTTTAAAGACAACTAATGAAAATTATTATTTTGAAAACAATTTCACTATTTCATCTCTTAAATCATCATCTGGTGAAATCATATATTTTTTCTTATTTATTAATCTTATTAGTAATTTATTTTTCCATGAAGTTAAATAATAATGTATAATTCCTACCCCAGGTATCCAATATAGACCATTATAACCGATACCTATAGAAAAGGTGTTGCCAAATAACATAAAATAAAACTTTCTTTTTATTTCTTCTACGGATTCAATTTCATCGAATCTGATAATTATTGATTTAATTCTTTTAACTATGATTATTTTTTTCCCATTTATTTCATAATCTTGTGCCCTGTAAAATTCCCACAAAATAATTGATATAAGAAAAAAAATTATTAAAATCAAATTATCCAAAATTGATTCTGATGCATAGTACATAATAATGCAATTATAAATTTAATTGAAATTGAAAATATTTCAGAAAAATTAAGCGTAAATTTACGCTAAAGATAGGTAATCTCAAAAAGGAGGAGTTGATATATTTATTAGTTCAGGTAGTATTAAAAGTTTATACCGCCGCCTATGCTAAATCCGTATTTCCCTGTGAAATAATAGGTCTGTGATACTTTATATCCAAGCCCGGTTCCTTCTAAACACGCAGAAAGATTTATAAGATTGATAGGTCTTAGCTGTAATCCTATTTGTCCTTTAGCTAAGGGACCAATTCCTGTACCTCCTACAAGAAACTGTAGATATGGATAAATATAATCTCCTATTCCATAATCGAGGAAATTCAAACGATAAGCTGCTCCAAGCCAGAACAGTTTTGGATTCTGGTTCCAGTTGTTATTTCTTCCTGCATCCATGTATGTAAACACCTGGCTGAAATTCTCCCAGCCAAATTCAAGTCCTAAATTATTGTATGGGTCAAATTTATAAAGTACCGTAAAACTCAAATCATCATTCCATTTCTTTTGTTGTGATGGTCCACTATATACTTTAAAGGAACGTGCATTCATCTGCCGTCCTTGAACAGACCATGTAGTGTTATCCGAAGAAGCACCGGAAAAATAAGATGCAAAATCTATACTTTCAGGTAGATTACTATTACTAACAAGACCGCTATGTGAACCATAAGTTGGGGTAAATAATCTTACCCTTTGATAAAAATTATCATTTGGGCTTAATAATAAAGAACCTTCTTGTAATTGGCTATTCTTGTTCTGTTCTCCGGAATTTAATGTCAAATCATTTTGTGCATTTGAGGATGCTGGTCCCTGTCTGCTATTTCTGACAGTATTGTTGGCAATACTTCTTCTGTTAGAATTCCCGGAATTTCCATTGTTGATATTCCCGGTAAAATTTCTATTTCCAGAAGTATTTTTATTTCCGTTTTCTGTGATTTGAGCAGAATTGGTATTTAATTTACCATTATCCGCAAATGTTTCTACGGAACTTGTAATTGGAATTTGAGTACTACCTTTCAAAACCCTCTCAGAGACAGAAGAATTGTTGCTATTTTTTGCATATTTTGTATTGGATGTAAAATAGTTTTGCGATACAAATATTACAGATGTGGTTATCAGGGCAGTTAAGGCAATGCTCGATACAACGGCAATATTTCTTGCAAAGAAACTCATTACTGTTCCTGCAACCGTGGCGGCGATTCCTGCACCTGCCGGCTTCGACATATTCTGCAAAAATGTCTGTGACGGAATCGAGAATCCTAAGGATGCAAATATCGCATTAGTTGTATGTGCAGGCGGTGCAAGCGCACTCAAATCATTTTGAGCGGCTATCTGCAGTTTCACTTGCCTGTTGAAATCAATTCTCAAATCCTGGTTGTGTGAAAGCTCAGAGAACAGCACATCCTGGTTGACATTGTCCAGTTCGCCGTCTAAGTAATCGTGTATTAATCTTGAATATTCCATATAAATAACATTTATTTAGTTTAACATTTCTTCCATATAGGGTGTAAGTATTTCTTTTATCTTATCCTTCGCTCTCCAGTAGCGATTTTTCAGAGTAGATTCCGATACCCCGGTTATTTTCACTATTTCCTTATAAGACAAACTCTGATATTGCCTTAATATAAAAATTTCCCTCTGGTCAAATTCGAGCAATTCCAGAGCCATTGCAATCATAGTCATTAATTCCTTTTTATCCGTATCCGGGTCATTTGTCGTAACATTATAATCATCTATATTAAGAGTAGGCATCTTATCCCGCTTCAAGTTAATGCAAATCCTTCTCGCTATTGTAATCAAATATCCCGGTATATTATCAAGCTCTTCATGTAAATTTCGTGCATCATAAAATTTCAAAAACGTTTCCTGGAAAGCATCCTGGGCATCCTGCTCAATTCCGAGAACTCTCACACAGTAAGCATATATTCTTTGCGAGTACCTCGAATAAATTTCAGCAAAAGCTGCTTCGGCATCTTTCCTACTGCCATTCATTGCCTTATACAAGGCTTCGTCGCTCATTCTGCTGAAACTTTTATTCATGAGTAAATCTGTTTATATAGTTAATTAATTTAAAGTTAAAACAAATTTTATTACTCTTTAATGACAAAAAAAATTCATAAATATTATAACTTTTTTAAAATTTGTCATTTCTCTATACCTAAATGACACAAAAAATGGAAAAAGGTCTCATATTATTTTCATTTTTTTTCATAAAATCTAAATTTTTCCGGTTTTTTATCCTAAAATTCAGGAAATTTTTGTAACAATTAAATATAATTTCTCATTTATTTTTGTCAGAATTATTAACAACTGATTAATAGTAAATTGATTAACTTCAAAATTTGAATTGGGTAAAAAGCATGTACAGTCCTATTGATTAGCCAATAAGTTATATTATATTATGGCTATATATCGAGATAATTCACAATGTATATTCTCATATTTTTTTATCATTATATTAATAGAAAATTATAAAAATGTTCATTAAAAAATTTTTTTTAAAATATTACCAATTAGCATTGGGAAATGGAGAAAAATGAATAAATTTTAATAATTAGGGTGGGCTGTTAAACGAAGTTTTTTGTAAAGAATAATATTTAAGATGTCAGACATTTTGAAAATGTCTGACATCTATTAATAGAATTTAGAAATATATCATGCCGCCAAATGCAGAACCGCCGAGGTTAAATGTATTAATTCCGTTATCAAAGGAATTGGAGCCTACAGTTGTTGTTAAAGTACCTGTATTATAACCGAGACCGAATTGTACGAATAGGGCTACTGTTTTTGCAGAGTTGATGAAACCTTGTGCCCCGAAATATCCGATTGCTGTTATAAGTTTCCCTTTTATGGAATTACCACCGTTGGTAATCGTCGGGAGTTGTGAGAAACTGAAATTTACGCCCAGGTAAGGGTTAACATCAGATTGCCTTAGGAAATATTTTCCTCCTACCATTATTGATAAAGCTGATTGGGATGAAGCTGCCGTTTGTCCGGAGGGAACTGTATACCCGATGCTGACATAACCGAGACCGGCTTCTAATTGCATCATTGGAGAGACCACATATATAAAGTTTGATGATGCCGAATAAGATATATTTAATTGAGAAAGAACATTAGTTGGTAATCCCGCTGTAGTAGTTATACCTGACGGCATTGCCATTCCGGCAGAGATTCCCCAATTACCTTCACGCATTTGAGCCTGTGATGATAGCGTTAAAGCGATAAGTATTATAATTGAACTTACCATAAGACGATAATAACTTTTTGAAAACATAATACCTCCTTAATATA
>JBEKWK010000234.1:0-5721 GCA_049513175.1 FCB group bacterium | reverse complement strand
ATACGGAGTAGTAATGTTTTCCGATGATGGTATTTGTGTTCTGGATTCAAGCGTAATGAAGTTGGCATTTGAATATGCGGCGACAAAAGATTTATTGATAGCTCAACATTGCGAAGATACTCAGTTATCTGCTAACTTTTCTATGAATGAAGGTATGGTTTCGACAAAATTGGGATTAAAAGGTTATCCGTCTATTGCAGAAGATATAATGGTTTCAAGAGACTTAATGCTTGCAGAATATTGCGGTAACAGGCGTTACCATTCCCACCATATCAGCTCAAAAGGTTCTGTCAGATTAATCAGGGAAGCTAAACAAAGAGGAATGAGAGTATCCTGTGAAGTAACACCTCATCATTTATCATTAACCGAAGAAGAAATAAAGAGATACAATACAAATTATAAAATGAATCCTCCTCTAAGGACAAAAAAAGATATTGAAGCTTTAATTGAGGGTTTGAAAGACGGAACAATAGATTGCATTGCTACTGACCATGCACCTCATACATTATATGAAAAGGATGTGGAATATGAAAGAGCTCCTAATGGAGTTATCGGATTAGAAACAGCTATCGGTATTATCTTAACTAACTTGTATCACACCGGACATCTTTCGTTAGAAGAAATAATAGCTAAATTATCAGTTAATCCAAGAAAGATTCTGGGTTTACCGGAAATAATACTAAAGGAAGGGAATTTAGCTAATTTAACTATTTTCGCACCTGATGAGGAATGGATTGTTGAAAAGGAACATTTCAAGTCTAAATCAAGAAATACTCCATATCAGGCGGCTCAGCTTAAAGGTAAGCCGAAATATGCTATCAATAATAATAAGTTGTTTGAGACAGAATTATAAACTATTGATTTACGATTGTAGGTTTACGATTGTAGATTTACGATTGTAGATTTACGATTGTAGATTTACGATTGTAGGTTTACGATTGTAGCTTTACGATTGTAGCTTTACGATTGTAGCTTTACGATTGTAGATTTACGATTTAAGATTGATTATGGTTTGAACTTAACAATAGATATTGATAATTTTAATCTAAAATTTACAATTTAAAATCTAAAATTATTATATATGTTAATCAAAACTATTCGTTGGATTACGAGAATAATAAGTATCATTTTATTTATTATCTTGATTTTATATATTGTTACAAAAATTTCAAAATTTAATCTATTAACACAAAAGGAAATATTAATATTATTGAGTCTTATTGTTGTTTGCTGCGGTTTAGTAATTTCCTATGTTAAAGAACTTGCCGGAAGCATAATAATATTAATCAGTACTTTGTTATATGGATTCTTTAGCGGTTTCAGGAATTTTGCTCTGATAACACTTCTTTTAATTAGCTTTGTTTATTTTTTTCTTTGGCGGCAAGAGAAGAAGAAAAGAGTATAAAGAAAATAATGATTTACGATTTTAGTTTTAAATTTTAGATTTCCAAAATTCTTTTTTGAATATATATTTCATAACATATAAAGGAGAAAATTAAATGAAGGTATATCTACGAATTTTGTTGGCTATAACATTTATTTTCTTAATGCTTTCTTGTGGAAATTCTGTAAAGGTCGTAAAATTCAGCCCTGAAGGACAGGTGAACACACTTACTACTTTTACGATTGAATTTTCCAAGGAATTAGCTCCCGCAGATATGCAGGATAAATGGCTGACAGATGAATTTATTTCATTTGAGCCAAAAATTCAAGGGAAATTTAAATGGGTTTCCGGAAATACATTGATTTTTTCTCCGGATGTGAAGCTTGAACCAATACAGGAGTATCAGGCAGAAATCACAAAGAAAGTTCTTTTTAATACACCTTTTTCTCTGGATACAAAAACTATAAAATTTCATACACCCGATTTTAACATATCCAAAGTTGATTTATTCTGGACTCAAATACCTAACCAATATTATAAAATGAGTGTTCAGGCAAATTTGCAATTTAATTATCCTGTTGTTCCTGAACAACTGAGACAATTTATTGAGGTTCAACGTGATGGTAACATCGTTAATGACTACCAGATTGTTACCAAATCAAAATCTGATATGATAGGTATCAGCCTTGGGGAAATACAACAGACTGATAAGGAACAGAATATAAAAATTCTTGTTAAAAAAGGTTTAGAATCTGTATATGGCAAAAAACCTTTACAAGATGATAAGAATTTTGATTTGAAATTACCACCGATTACTCAATTGACTATTTCCGGTGTTGCCTCCGGTTTTGATGGGAATACAGGTTGGATAGAAGTTGGAACTACACAGATGGTAGATGAGAAAAAATTGAAGGATTATGTAACGACAGAGCCTGGTAAAAAACTAAACTTTTTTGTAAGTGAGAACCTTTTCAGAATAGAAACAGATTTCGAAAATATGCAAACTGTTATTTTGAAAATTAAAAAAGGTTTACCGGGTATGTATGGTGGTATCTTGCAGGATGATTTCGAACAGGAAGTTACCTTTGCAAACTTGAATCCCTCTATTAATTTTGTTGATAAAAAAGGTAAATACCTGATGTTGGGCGGTCAGCAAAATTTGCAGGTAAATTCTGTAAATATTGATGAAGCCGAGGTCGAAGTTTCCAAAGTATATAAAAATAATATTTTATTTTTCCTGAATCAATATAGTTATGATTATGGCTATGAAGGCGATTATGGCTGGAATCCTGAATATTATGTAGGTGATTATGGTCGTGTTCTTTACTCAGAAAAATTTAATCTAAAGAATAGTCAAAACTGGCTGGAAAAATTCACTGTGAATTTGAATAAGATACTAAACCCACCGAAAAACCTCACTCCGACCCACTCCAAAGGAGAGGGAGAAAAGGCAGAAGAGAAATGGGATAATTTGAAGGGAATTTATGTCGTCAATGTTCATTCGGCTCAGGATAGATGGATTAGCGATTCCAAAATAGTAGCTATGACGGACTTGGCAATTATTGCCAAGAAAAGTGGAAATGAACTTTTGGTTTTTGTAAATTCGATAGCTTCTGCAGAACCTGTAAGCGATGTTGATATTAATATAATTTCCTCAAATAATCAAACTCTTCTTACAGGAAAAACTGATGTCAAAGGTATCATAAAATTCGATGATATTGAGAAAAAAACCGAAGGATTTACACCAAGATTAATAGTAGCTGAGAAAGAAAATGATTTTAATTACCTTGATTTCAAAGAAACATTCATCGAAACTTCAAGGTTTGATGTAGGTGGAATGTATGAAATGTCGGATAATTATTTAGCGTTTATTTACGGAGACCGAAATATTTACAGACCCGGGGAGACTGTTTATTTATCAGGCATTATTAGAAATGAAAGTATAAAAAAAGTTGATGATATGCCGGTTATTATTAAAATTATTACTCCTACCGGAAAAGTTTTAGATGAATACAAAAAGAATTTGAATGATGAAAGTTCATTTGAATTATCCTTTAAAGTTCCTGAATATGTTCAAACCGGTGATTATGTTGCCGAAGTCCAGACAGGAACTAATGTTTTAATAGCTTCATATAAATTCAGTGTTGAAGATTTTGTGCCGGATAAAATCAGGCTCATTCTTAAGAGTGCTCAAAATTCAGTAAGTCCCGGAGAAAATGTTAAAGTAAATATCGATGCTGAATTTCTTTTCGGAGCAAAAGCATCGGATTTGAAATATGAAGCTCATATCAATTTAAAACACAAACAATTTATGAGTAAAAACTATTCTGATTTTGAATTTAACAATTCATCTGTTACGAATGGCAGACTGCCGGAATATAATACTGACGGATTTCTGGATAAAGACGGTAAGGCTGAGGTAAATTACCAGGTGCCTGCTGACTTGAAATCAAGCGGTGTAATAGCCGGATTTGCTTATATAAATGTCTTCGATTTGACAGGAAGAACAGTAAACAGAATTGCAAGTTTTGATGTTTATCCTAAATCCTATTTTATTGGTATAAAATCACCGGGTTATTATTTTGGTACAAACGATAGAATAAATTTCAAAATCGTCGCAGTTAATCCTGATGATAAAGCTATAGGTAATTTTACAGGGACAGCAAAACTTATAAGGCTTGAATGGCAGACAGTTTTGAAGAAAGATAATTCAGACAGGTATTATTATGCTTCCGAAGAAAAGGAGATATTGGAATGGGAAAAGAATATTGATATTTCAGGTGGAACAAAAAATTTATCTTTTAATGTTTCCAAATCAGGAAAATATTCTTTGAGAATTTCTAAAAAAGGAGAAGATGAATACCAGTCTAAGACTTTCTATGCATACGGCTGGGAAAGCTCTACGGCATCATCATTTAAAGTGGATAGAGAAGGAAGAATTGATATCGTCTTGGATAAAAAAGTATATCAACCCGGTGAAAAAGCAAAAGTACTGTTTACATGTCCTTTTTCAGGTAAGATGCTTGTGACGATTGAGAGAAATGGAGTGTATGATGAGCAATATGTTGATGTCGAAAACAAATCTGCAGAAATATATTTACCTGTTTACGATAATTATATGCCTAATGTTTATATTAGTGCTACCCTATTTAAAAAGCACACGATTGATAACACAACTCCATTTTTAGTTGGGCATGGATATGCTGCGATTAAAGTTGAAAAGAAACAAAATAAATTGCCTGTTACTATATCTACACCGAAGAAAATAAAGCCAAATACTACTCAATACATAACAGTTAAAGCCGGTAGTGACAGAGATATTTATGTAACGCTTGCCGCAGTGGATGAAGGTATTTTGCAGGTGAAAAATTATGAAACTCCCGACCCTTATGCTTATATGTATGCTAAAAGGGCTTTGAATGTGGAAAGCTATGACTTATATAAATTATTATTACCTGAAATTGTGAAAGGCAATTCCCTAACAGGTGGTGGTGATGATAAGCGATTTTTAGCCCAATTAAAGAAAAGGACTAATCCTATTCCATCGAAAAGATACACTCTCTTTGCCTTTTGGAGTGGAATAGTTAAAACAAATTCTTCCGGACAGGTAACAATTCCGGTGAATGTCCCTCAGTTTAATGGTGAGATTCGATTAATGGCTGTGGCATACACTGAATCAAAATTCGGCTCGGCGGAAGAGCATATCAAATGTGCAGATGATTTAATCATCGAGCCTGAAGTACCGAGATTTTTGTCAATTAATGATTCACTTGTTATGCCGGTGACTGTAATCAATACTACTTCAAATAAAGGTAATGTCAAATTGAATGTAAGAGTTGAAGGGGTTTTGAGACTTGTTTCAGCACAGTCTGCAACCGGTACAATTGAACCGAATTCTACAAAACAATTCATTTTCGCAGTCAAATCGGATAATAATACCGGACAGGGAAAAATTGTTTTCGAGACTTCAGGAATTGCAAAAGTTAAAGAAGAAATTAATGTTGGTGTACGTCCCGTATCACCTCTTGTAACGGAGACCGGAGCAGGCGTAATAAGGAACGGGCAATATGTTAAATTGAATATCCCAAATAATTATTTACAGGGAACTCAATTTACAAATGTTACAATCAGCAAGTTTCCTGCTATCAAATTTGCAAAAGAACTGAAATACCTGATTGGATATCCTTATGGCTGTATAGAACAAACCGTATCGAGATGTTTCCCGCAAATTTATTTTGTTGATTTGGGTCCATTAATAGCCCCCGAAATATTTAAAAATACAAACTCTGTCTATTTTGTAAAAGAAGGAATCAGGAAAGTTGAATCAATGCAATTAT
>JBEKWK010000233.1:0-5729 GCA_049513175.1 FCB group bacterium | reverse complement strand
CGGCATCTACCAACTGATCGTAATTATATACACCGGAATAATCACTGTACCCTACTCTTGAACCACACGAAACATAGCCAAAACCAAATCCAAAATCAATTGTTTCTACTGGGAAAAGCATATTTAATTGATAATTAAGATACATCGGAAAGTCATCAACTACTTGTGATTTGAAAGGACTTGTTTCTATAAATGTTTGGTTAAGATTCTTTAATGTATTCATTCCAAACGATGCATAACCAATTTGCAATTCCAATTTGAAATCTTCACAAAATAGATTTGGACTCATTAAAAGAGATATGATAGAAACAAATATAATTCTTTTAAGCATCTTTCACCTAAATTTCATCTTTATACCATTGGAAGAATAAATATAATCTTTGTAAACACCATAGGCGTTCAAATCATCACAATTTATTTCACTAACAAGAGCAAAATTATTATTAATGTCATAAATGTAAAACTTATGGTAATTGCTTTCACCAGAACATAGCCATCCGCTTTCGTATTCCAGCCCATAATAATTTCCTTTGATATTTATAGTGGTAATAAAACTCTGCTTGTCAAGGTCATAAACACCGTATTTCTGAGCGTCCTGAGCAAAAACTCTGTTGGTTTGTCCGGGTACAAAATCCAAGAATGCAACCTGAGAATTGGTGATAAGTGTTGTCAGTGTATTGTTTTCAAATCTGAGAACGGATGATTTCCCGTAAGAATCTCTTGCTATAATATATTTTGAATCGGAGGAAATCTTAACATTACCATCAATGTCTGGAGCCTTTGCAAGTAATTTTCTATTGATTAAATCATAAACACACAGCCCTTTGTAACGGAAAACGCCATTACCGTTATCTGCAACCGCAGAATACATAAAACTAGAACCAACAGAACTTCCCCATATTTCATCTGCCGTAAATTTGGTACCACCCTGAAGACTATTGTCAAAACTCTTCAAAATTATATCTTGATAATTATTGATGAGCATATACTTTCCCCCTTTGGAAACCGAAATAAAAGAGGAACTGTTTTCAAAATCTAAAGAGTCAGTAATACTATTTTTGTTTACATCATATAAATAAAATTTTTCTTTATTTGTAGCATGGTCATAAGAATAAACAATCATATCATTGCTTGCTGAATAAACTCTGTCAAAACGAAATGATGGTTCACCGTTGCAAATATTCAATGAATTCATCATGTTATCGCCAGTAATTCTATAGGAACCTGGCTTATATGAACTCGCCACTCCAATATAGAAAGTTTCATTTCTCCCGAAGTAATAATTATCAATGATATATTCACAAGTATTTATATCTTTAATTGAAAGATTTTCAAAATAATTATTATCTGTACAAGACAATTGATATTCGGAAAAATTGCCGGGATACTTGCATTTATCCCAATATAGTCTGTATTTATATGTATCAATTTTTTCATATTTTAACACGGGTAAATCTTTATCGCACCAAGCCGTTGTATATGCAAAACCATCAGTATTATTAGTACTGACAGATACATAATACTCAGTCCTTTCACCGACATAAGACTCGTCAAAGGTAGAATCCTGATAGGGAGTGACACTTTTTAAATCAATGTGAAACGGTCTGTAGCCGTCAAAGCCTTTTTCAATATAAATAATCAAACCGTCGGGAAACGGATATTTTTCCCATTTTATTTTGAGTTTTCCATCTACTCTTTCAAAAGAAATGGGAGGAGGTTTGAAGAGTCTCCTGTTAAAAGTTATTAACGCCCATTTTTTTACATAGACAGCTCCTTCAGCTCCCATTATATCTGCAAGACTACCTGTTCCGGAATGAGTAGTAGCAATTAATGTCATAATATAATGATTAAAAATTGAATCAATTCTTACATTCACTGGGATTGAATATTCCTGACGATTTTTAGATTGTTTAACCAATACAGTATCAAGAAAAAGATATACCTGAACAAGTTTATCAGTCTCACCGGTTAAATCATAAGAAACATAAGGGACATAGCCTGCATCCAAATATACAGTATCTTTTCCGTATGGAAGTTTAATAACTATTTCTGCAGGTTTATAATTGGGATTAATGTAAGTATAACTTGTACCGGTTGGTTCATATTTACAGGAGAAAAATATTAATAAAAAAAAGAAAAAGATTATAATATTTTTTTTACACATAAATGTTCCCAGTCTAGAAAGTTGATTTATTTTAACTGTCAAAAATTTACCTACAAAATAAATGTATTTCTATATATATTGCAATACAGTTAAAGAATTATCCAAAACAAAAAATAATTTATCTCAATTCTAATAAAATTTTATCTATTTTAGTTTTGATAAATCAACATTAGCCGGTAATCCCTGGGGAAATCTTGCAAACATCAGTAATTGTTCATATGTCTTAATTTTAAAATGCTCATCTCTCATAATATCATAGTCGTATGCTCCTTGTCCCGCCCCGGTAACCACTGATGTAGCAATAATATTCGCAGGCATCGTCAAAAGTGCATAAAAACCATGAGAAACAGACAAAGCCATAAATAAAGGTATTGTCCAGCCGTAATTCGTAGGATAAGCATATCTCAATGTAATATCTTCAATGTTCTTTTTAAGTACAAATATTACTTTCTTTTTATTATCATTATATGCTCCCTGTAAAATAATAAGACTATCTTTTTTAATAGTAATAAATTCACCTTCAACATAATTCCAATCTTTCAGATAAATCATTATGTATGCACCGAACCTATTAGTACCTATATCTTCCGGTTCGGGTAAATATCTGGGTGAACTGCATCCGGAAAAAAGAGAACCAACTAACAAAAACAAGATAGTCTTTATAATATTTTTCTTAGTTACCATAATATGAAAAAGAATTAGTATTTATTTTAGAATTCCAAAAATCAATTTCCATAGAAGTTTCATAACGTTTGTAATTTTTTGCTTCATTCTTTAAATATATTTCAGGCTCATCGAACATACATTTCAGTTTAACGAGGTCTTTATCCTTGAGCCAATTCTCTCTAATCCATTCAAGATAATAACCCTTTGAATACAGAAATAATTCATAATCTTCATTCGGATTCGGAAGCATAAAGATAAATTTATATAAACTTCCCGGCATAGATATTAGATATTTCTTAGGATTATTCATAGCAATTAAAGCCGAACTATCAATTTTTCCTTTATTTAGAATGAGCTTTGGTGCAATTTCAAAAGGTTTTACTTTTGATTTAATATTTGTCAATGCGATATAATCAATGCGCCACAATCCTTTGTTTATTCTAAGCTTAATCTTTATTTTAGAACCATTGGAATAATTATGCAAAGGGAGAATTTGCCTGTTAATTGCAATAGGTCCGGTTTCAAAAAAGCCTCCCTGAAATTCCCAATTATATGTTTGTTCATTCCAAAAGTAAACATCAATATTACCTAATAATTTTTGTATCCCGTTTTCTAATTTGTCTTTATAAAAATAATCTTCTCTGGTTTTTGCTAAAAAATCAGTAACTTCATCACCCATATATCCCAATGCACTATATAGAAAATAAGTTGACATCAAAGTCTGCCTGAAATTAATAATAAGACCTAAATCTTTAGTCAAATTTATATGGTCAAATGTTAAATAAATTTCTTCCTTAGTATTTAAATTATTATCATCCGCAAGGCTGAACCTTTCTTTTCTATCATCATAAAGAAATAAATTTGTAACATCACCCTCATTAGCTTTTGCATTTTTTATCGGATAAATATTTTCACAGAGAAAAAATTCATCTTTAGGAGAATGATAAATTCTTTCTCCATTTTTCCTTGGGTAAGCAAGTAATTTTACTTCTTTGACACAATGAGTTTCGAGGGCTTCATTCTTCATTGTAATTGAAAAATAATCACCTGATATTTTTTTATTATTTAATGCATCAATATCATAACACTCCATCCAAGGTGCAATGCTGCTCGAAAATCCTTCGGCATCCGCATAATGAAAATTATCATTTTCATTAATATAAAATGTTGGACAAGAACCAAAACAAGCCTTTGGATTTGAAATGCAAACAATTCCAATAACGATGTCAACAGCAGCAAAAATTACTAATGCCGTAATTCTTCCTGATTCCGGGTTTTCAATTTTTCTGTTAGTTTCAAAAATAGCAACGCTATCTATAGGGGTGGATATATTACCTTCATAATAAAAATATCTTGTATAATCAAATATCTTACCTTTACCGGTTACTCTATTTTGGATTGTATCTATTTTCCAGGTATCTGAATAAATACATACATTACCGTTTATCAAATGAGCTTTTAAAAAAGGTTTTGTTTTTAAATTTTTTGTATCATGTATTAAGCTATTTACATTTTTATAATTATTTCTAAAATTGTAAAATTGCGAACAAGCCACTATTGTAATTGTTATGGTTAGAATGATAAGAATATAGATGATTAATGTATTTTTCATTTTTTAAAATAAAAATCATTAATAAGAGAATGTTTTTTATATTATTAATCTACAAAATATTTCATCAAAATAAAAAAATATTATTCTACTCAAAACATAAACCCAATACCTATTCCCAAGCCGAGTTTCATTAATCTTTTTATTTCGGGATAATGTTGTGTATTGTTTGTGGTTTCCAGCCTGTCTTCATAAAATTTATAGCCTATGTCCAAACTTAAAAGAAATCTTTTATAATAATATTGACCCGACATACCCACACCGACATTGAAGGAATGGTCTATGATGTAGTTTTTGGAATCTTTACCGTCATACCTATCATCATCGAGGTAATAGTATCCACCTTCAAGAAAATATACCCTTCCACTCTCACCTTGAATTAAATTTTCCTGGATTTCCAAACCAATATCATAATTATAATTCTTATGTGTGACATTGTCTTTCACACCGTACAAATAATAAAAAAGCCCCATCACCTGCAAATTAAGGTAATCAGAAACCGCCCTGTCATAATATATACCATAACCTGAGATGTTGGTGTATTTAATTCCAAAAGAATTATTATAACTCAGATATGATGCCTCCTGGCAGAAAACAACTTGAAACCCAAAAATAAACAATATTAAAAAGATAATCCTATTCATCTCATATTATTAATTATAGTTTTAGATTTATTATTTATTATAATTTAAAATTAAATAAAACTCAACTTTATTGAAACCATTTTTTTAGAATAAAATCGCCATACCAAGACCGAAGCCAACTACAGTTTGTCTTTGCAGACTCGGTTGATTATTTTCTTCTGAATCAATATTATCAAACTTATAGCCGAAATGAAAGTATCCGGCTACATGTTTTCCCATGTACCATTGAAAGCCGAAACCTACTCCAATTGAAAATGTTTTATTCACCGTGCCGGAATTGTCTTGACCTTTATTATCATCATCTGTATAATACATTCCAATTAAGCCGTAAATTTTTGTACCTGTAGTAACAAATAAGTCTCGTTGAAATTCAATGCCAAAATTATATAATATATTTTTAGTATCTTCCTCAACATTAGTTTTACTCATATCAGTCCATTTCTCATACTCATTGTACGTAATTGCACCATTAATACAAACAGTATAATCATCCAGAAATCTTCTAAGATAACTCAATCCATAACCTGAAATATTGGAATAGCGGATACCAATCCCATTGTTGTATAGATTGGAAAGTTTTTCGGTGTCGGGAACAAATGTATCGGTTTTGGTTACGGTTGTAGTAGGTATATTGGGTTCCTGAGCC
>JBEKWK010000232.1:0-5772 GCA_049513175.1 FCB group bacterium | reverse complement strand
TTTGGCATGTTGAATTTGTTCCTTTAATATTCAATGTCGGAACATTATTGAATGGTACACGCCATATTTTAATAGTGCCATCATAACTAGCGCTTGCTATTGTTTTACTATCGGGGCTAAATGCTATACCAGATATATCTTCGTTATGACTTGAGTAAGTTTTAAGCAATACATTGGATTTTAAATCCCACAATTTAATTATTCCTGAAATAGTATCGCCATATCCGCCTGCTACTTTAGTACCATCCGGACAAAAGCTAGAACAAGTAAGATACCAATTAACTCCAAACAACGAACCATAGATTTTTAATTCTTTTCCTGTATTTACATCCCATATTTTTATTGTATTATCCCCATCCACACCTGTTATTTTAGTACCATCAGGACTGAAACATAAGCTCGATATCCAATTAGAATGTCCTGTAATAGTTATTATTTCTTTACCAGTATTTGCAGCCCATATTTTTATTGTCCCATCATAACACCCACTGGCTATTTTACTTCCGTCCAAACTATAGCAGACACTTGTAATATCATCTTTATGTCCGGTTAAGGTCATTATAACTTTACCTGAAGCTACATCCCAAATCTTAATCGTTGAATCCCTTCCTCCACTTGCAATTCTATTTCCATCAGGACTAAGACAAAGAGCAAATAAGTTTGAATAGTCCTCGTTTATGGTTAGTATATCTTTCCCTAATTTTGCATCCCAAATTTTTATTGTACCGTCCAAACTTCCACTTAAAATTCTTTCCCCGTCCATGCTATATGCAACATAAGTTACTATATCTGAGTGACCTCTAAAAGTATTAATATTTTCTCCTGTTTTTGGGTCCCAGAATTTTATCAATTTACCATTAGTACTTACTATTTTTGTTCCATCCGGATTATAACTGATACTATAAACCGATTGTGTATACCCTTTAAAAGAATTTAAAGTATCTACGGTATTTGCATTCCAGAGTTTAATATTTTCTTCAGAGTCTATACTAATAAGTTTGCTCCCATCCGAATTGAAACCAAAACTATTTTGTTTAAATGTAGGAAAGCTTGTAATTAATTTTCCTGAAAGTATTTCCCAAAGTTTAATTGTTCTATCTGTATCTAAATCCAAAAATTTGGTTCCATCCGGACTGAAACGAACCACACCATTCCCATAGGCGCCTACAACTTTTTGAGTACTTAGTTCTTTTCCAGTATTAGCATTCCATACTTTAACCGTAGAATCATAGCTCCCGCTGATTATTTTAGTTCCGTCAGAACTGAAAAAAGCATTATAAATTTTATCAGTATGACCTTTTAGAGAATCTAATGCAATTCCGGTATTTGCATCCCACAGTATCATTGAATTGAAAATATTAACAGTTAATATTTTGTTTCCATCTGGGTTGAACCGGTAAAAAGTACTTATATCTTTATATGCACTTGTAAGTGTTGTTATTAAAGTATCTGTTTTTGTATCCCATATATTGAACTCAATACCATTATTTGCAATTTTGCTTCCATCAGGACTGAAACTTATATCACCGGAACTATAATATTTAAATAGAGTAGTTATTAAATTACCAGTTTTTGCATCCCACAATTTGATTGTTTTATCATCACTCTCGCTCACGATTTGATTCCCATCCGGACTTAATTTAAGGATTCTTACCCATCCATTTGGTCCAAGTGTTTTTATTAATTTGTAAGTAATTGCATTCCAAAGGTATATTGTGCTGTCTGAACACCAGATTATTCTACTTCCGTCAGGACTAACCTGAAAATTACTAATGTCTACGTTATTTCCTATAAGAGTTCCCAATAATGTGCCGGTATTAGTATCCCAAATATTTACAGATCCCCCATTCCAATAAGTAAAGTTAATTATTTTGGAACCATCCTGACTGATTAATATTGAAGGATAATAACCGGTATTATTTCTTATGCTTAAAATCGTATCGCCAGTTGAAATATCCCAAACGAAAATCCCTCCATTTCCACAAGTAACGAGCTTTTTCCCGTCCGGAGTAGTTAATGCCCCTTCAAGATTCCCTAAGCCGAGTATCCGAATTAAATCATCATCTGCATAAAGCTTTGAACTGAAGCCGCAAATGACAAGCAAAAGGATTACGAGTAATTTAAATTTGTAATTTTTCATAATAATGTCAATAATTTATTAAAAAAATTTTTCTAATTTTTACCTCACCACCTCAATAACTCTCATCATTGCCTCCGCTCCCGCCGACAGCTTCAAATAATATACTCCCTGCGGCAAATTACTTAAATCAATCGTTTCGTTATTTTGCCCTGCATATCTTTGAATATTAGAAACAGAATATACCTCTGTCCCCAATATATCATATAATTGAATTGTTACTAGGTTGTTTATGCTTAAATTATAGGATATTTTTAGTTCTTTGCTTACGGGATTGGGATATATATTGAAATAAGCGATGTTATTCGGATTATCATTTACACCTTTTGGTTTAATAGGCACTAAGCTGCGTTTCCAGCAATTGCAAAATCCGGTACCGCCTTTGGAACTGACGAAAATATATTTGTTATTTTTTGTTAACATTAATTCATTGTTAACAATCCATGCGGATAAATTTTCATTATGGGCAACCCAACTTTCGCCGTTATCCGTTGTCAGGAACACCCCGGTTGAATAATAACCTCCTGCCCAAACACTGTCACCAACGGTAAGCAGTGAATAATGAAGGTCAACATCGGGATTTAAACCATTGTTTTTTTGTGTCCAGTTGTCACCATCGTTTGATGAAACATAAATCCCTTTGCCGTAACCTTCACCGCATGCGAAAATATAATTCTTTTCCATGGTTATTGAGTAGATGGATTCATCTGTTATTTCCGTAGTCTTGAGAAACCATGAATTTCCGTTATCCGTAGAAATGTAAACACCATTCGAGGTACCGGCATATATATCAGTCCCCTTTACAGCCATTGCACTAATATTTGTAAAGTCAAAATCAGTTATTCCGGTATTGGCGGTAGTCCAGCTATCCCCGTTATTTACTGAAGAATATATCCCACCCGAGGTTCCTGCAAAAATGGTATTGCCGAATTTAAGAAAAGAATTAATAGTTTCCCCGTTCATACCACCACTTTTCTTTACCCAACTGCTCCCGAAATCCGTAGTACGATAAACTCCATCTTCTACTGCCGCTAAAATAGCATTACCACATACCACAAATGAATAAACTGTTTTCCCTTTCAAACCGGTGTTTTTTGCAGCCCAGTTATCGCCATTATTGACAGAAAAATATACTCCTCTCGAAGTAGCAGCAAAAAGCGAATCACCACATGCAACCAAAGCCGACACACTCGACGAATCGGGTAATGTCTTGCCGCCGTTTGCAGCTTCCCATATTTGAGCATTGGAATAAAAACTTAATGAAATGACTAATAGCAGATAAATACAAATTCTCACTAACATAACAACTCCTTTAAAATACTTATAAAATATTTATTGAATTCATTGATTCAGTTCAGTATTAGGAAAAAATCTATTGCAAAGAGATGTAGTCCCCCGACAAGATAATATTCTTCTCTTCTCCATGAGTTATTGCCCGTGGCTATATATATATGAAAACTATTTACGACAAAAAACCAAAACCATCTATGTTAAACGCTTCGATTCTTCATTTGAGGAATTCAAAAAGTAATTTAAGGAAAAATTACTAAAATAGAAAATTTATTTACCGGTATGTGATGAAAATGTTCTTTATCTCTCAGAATTCAATGCCTGCTGTTCATGTTTTGAAAAGCCTGTTCTGTTGCATTCCGCACAGCATCAACGAATTTATGCGACTCCCCAACGGTAATTTCATATTCATCCTTCTCAATACCAATCATTGTGGCATCGGAAACATCGGTTGCGGGAACACCCCTGTAACTATTACCCCTTCTACCTCGGTCTAATTCCGAATCAACAGTCGGAGGGATGATTTCAAATACTTTTATATTGGAAATTTTTAGCTGGTGACGCAAAGACTTCGTGAATGAATGTAATCCGGCTTTTGTAGCACAATATACAGGCAGAAAGGTTAAAGGCACAAAACCCAAGCCGGAAGAAACATTCATAATAGCAGGACTTGCCTGCTTTTTTAGATGTTCCATAAACAATGCACATAAATGAATCGGTGCTTCGAGATTAATGGTAATCTCATTTTCATCGGCAAACATATCGCCATCGGCATTATTGAAATTGTGTGCCTTTTGAATACCCGCATTATTAATGAGAATATTCAGTTTACCGAATTGGGAAGTTGACTGCTTGAATAATTTTACTCTTTCGGCTGGAAGTTCAACATCGCAAATTAAGGTGTGTAACTGCGGTAATTTCTTTTTTGCTTCTTCGAGCTTGCTTTCTCTTCTACCGCAGATAATTACTTCATTACCTGCTTTGACAAATGCTTCGGCAAGAGCAAAGCCTATACCCGTTGCCCCGCCTGTAATTAGAATTGTATTTCCGGATGTTTTCATTTATATTTAGATTAATTAATTTTCAACTCCAATTTGTTTCAAAACAAAATCCCTGAAGAACTCGGCAATTTCTATTGAAAATTCAAGTTCTTCTTTTGATAAAAATTTCACTTTATTAGGGTATCTTATCTCTATACTAAAACCATTTAATTTAATTACTTTCTCGAATAAATTTGTTTCAATTCTCACTTTTTCCGATAACAAATCAAGCAGATAAAATAAATTATGTGAACGTTGAAATTCTATTTTATAATGTATTAATGCAGCTTTTAAATATTTTTCAACAGCCTGTTGACAATGAAATGCAATAGTATCAAAATAATCAGGTAAATGTAAAAATATTAGTTTGGCGGAACCTAAATCATGGTCTGCTTTTGTTAACCATTCATTTATAATATTATCAATTTCGCTCATATAAGACTTTTGAATTTTTTAAGGCGGAGTAAAGAAAAGAGAACTTTTGATTTTTTTCTTCTTCAAATTCTTTTTTAGTATAAACAAGAATATCCATAGGTATCATTGAGCCTATCAATAGTTTATAAATCTCAAAACTTCTATGATGGCTTGGCAGGTCTGTTTCCTTAATTATTAATAAATCAAGGTCGCTGTCTTTGTTTGCAGTACCATTAGCATAAGACCCGAATAAAATAATTGATTCAAGCTCAAAATTAGACTGAATCTTATTGACAATTTCCGTTATTTTATTTGAATCTATCATATCTGAAAGTTAACGAATACATTTTATAATTATTATTTATACCATTTGATTATGCAAAAATAAAATAATATTTATCTAAAAGCTAAAACCGAAATTAAACATCAGGAAAAAATAAATCTTATCTTCATTATCCATTCCTATGTCCCAGCCTCGATTATTTGATACTATACCAAATTCAACAAAAGTTTTTCTGAAAATCCATTTTAAATTTAGGGTATAGATATTATGCTGTCTTACAAATATATCTTCGTTTATTAAAGCCAAATGGAAATTAAGTCGCCAATTAAATCCTAAAGTAAATGTCGGTTCTTTATGATTAAATAAATGCACAAAAGATGGGTCATCATCCCAAGGATTTTCTTTTAATTTATAATTTGAATAAAAGGGGTAGTAAACACCTGCCGTCAAGGCAATATCACTGATTTTGTATGTGCCTAAATAATATAAAACAGCGTTATTTTCTTTAAACTTAAGATTCGATGTATAATAATTATCATTACTATTATTAATTTCATTTAGAATACCTATCGAAGAAAAGAAATCTTTATACATTTGTTTCCCGATGC
>JBEKWK010000231.1:0-5799 GCA_049513175.1 FCB group bacterium | reverse complement strand
CGGAATTAAATGCTGGTCTATTCTTATTGCGGGTTCAAATGAAAAATAGCTCATTCTTGTGTCAAAGGCTGTTGTTATTGGATTTCCATTAATATCTTTTGCATAAGTATCTTTGACAAGTGCATTTCTAAGGTCATAAGAAGCACGAATCTGAATACCCCACCAGCTTTCAGACAGATACTCCAAAAATATTCCACCATAAAATCCATAACCTTTACCATTTCCGTTGTCCTTTGTAGAGCCGCTAGGTTTATTAAAATCCACAGTTTTCCTTGGTTGATAAAGAGCATCATCGAGCAAATATTGCCATCCGAGGGATGCCGAATTATAATTCAATCCGAGATTCAAACCATAGCGCCACGCCTGGTCGCGGAATTTAGTGTCCTGTGCATTTGTTGTGCTAACTAACGCTAGTACAACTAAAAATGCCAGTAAGCAACAAACAACGATTTTGTTTGTAAAATTTTTCATACTATTACCTTTAATATAAAATATAAACTACTCTCTTTTAAAAGATCAGTTTTTTCAACAGATGTCAAAAGTTCAAAAAATTTATTGTTTTGCTTTTAACTTTATCAACTTTATAAAAATTAGGGTAAATCCCTTGCATTAATCAGCAGGGATTTCACCCTAAAATATTAGTTTAAATTATTTTATAACCTCGACAAATACATTTCTGTCATACATTCTGCCTTCAGGATATTTATTATCAAAGGTGTATTCCATTTTAGTCTGACCAATGCCGAGAGCTGTAACACTAACTTTCCTGTTTTCTTTTCCAAGTTCGTTATCTACTATTCTTTTTGCCTGGTCTGCTCTTTCCTGTGAAAGTTTTTGGTTGCCTGCTTCATTGCCGATTATATCAGTATGACCGTGAACTATCACTGTATTACCTACATTCATTCCCGGAGTAATTTCTTTTCTGATTTTAGTTTCATAAGTCATAATTGCATCGGATTTGTCATAATCGAAAAGCATAAGATACCTTGAAGCATTCCTGATTTCCTTTTCCTTAAGAAGTGTAAAAGAAACGTTCTCTTCTGTCTTACTGCCATTTTCCTCTGTTATTACAACTTTAGCATTATATGTACCTTTTTCGAGAAATCTCATAAGTTCCGCAGGATTTACTCTTTCTGTATTATCTGTAAATGGACCATAATACTTTGTTCTGTTTTCCCCTGTAATGGTTACATCCCAGGTTTTGAAAGGTACATTGCCGCTTACGGTAAAAACCATGTCATTATCTATTGAAGATTCATCCCTTATTGTATAAGGTATCGGCTTGTACATGTCCTGATTTGTAAAGACAAATGCAACTCTCCGGTTTTCTTCGTCGAGCAGACCACTAAAGGAAGGATCTGTGTACATACTACCGGAAGGTTTCTTCGGCGATTCCACAACAATCATTATCCTTGCGGGGTCAATTCCGAAATTATCTACTAAATAACTTTTTACTTTATTTGCACAAACTTCACCATCTTTTTCTTCAGGGTCAGAACCTCTTAATATAAGCTTTTCATTAGGATTCTTTCTCATTCTGTCGGCATAAATATTCATGACGTTGTAGTAAGTTAACATCAACTGATTCACATTAGTTTCTTTAACCGTATAATCGCCTTTCATATAATTTCCAAGGTCAGATTCGTTGAAATTTTGTGCATCATTTTTTGAAAGCATAGTATATCTTGATGGAATTTCATTATTCCCTTTATCAAAAAACACATAAGGAAGTATCGGGAAATAACCGTCAACATTTTTTGTTATAATATTATTGGGCGCAATAACAGAAACCTTACTCCCGGCAGGAGTCACAACAACTTCCCTGATAATCGTGTCATGAATTAACTGAGTTAATCTTTCGTCCGGATTCCTTGATTCCCATGAAAATCTTACGCCAACTCTAAATGTTTGTGTTGACCAGATATCATTGGTTGAATTTTGTGCCGAGGAAATTACCGATTTTCTTTGGGAGGCTATCCAGGAATAATCGAAGAAAGGTGATACAAAGAACGACTTGTTCTCGCCTCTCGAAAACTGAATATCATAAGCCAATCCGCCTGTCAATCCTAATGATGCGACTGGACGGTCGGGAACTTTTACATTGTTATATGTTACCGGTAATCCATTAGCATCAGTAGTACTAAAATCAAAAGTTCCATGAATATTTACAGCAATAAGCGGACCTGCCGTAAAACTCAAATTCGGAATTAAATGCTGGTCTATTCTTATTGCAGGTTCAAATGACAGATAGCTCATTCTTGTTTTGAATTGAGTATTTGGAGTTGCCGGTGTTGCCTGCATCGGATAAATATCTTTAACAAGAGCATCCCTGGAATCCCATGAAGCACGCAATTGAAGACCCCACCAGCTATCAGATAAATACTCAACAAATAATCCTGCATAAGGTCCATAACCTTCACCATTCGAATTATCCTTGGTGTTGTTATTTGGCTTATTGAAATTCGGTACATAAGCTCCGTATAAATCCTGGTAGCCGAGAGAAGCCGAATTTGGATTCAATCCGAGATTCAATCCATAACGCCATGCTTGGTCACGGAATTTTGTGTCTTGGATTGGGAATTTAGAGTCCTGTGCATTTGTTGTGCTAAATAACATTAGTCCAACTAATAATGACAGTAAGCAACAAACAACGATTTTGTTTGTAATTTTTTTCATATTATAACCTTTAAAATTAAAAATAAATTTAAACTACTCTCTTTTTGAAAGTTTAGTATTTTTCAACAGATGTCAGAAATTTTCTCCTGACTGCATCTTTTATTAGGACTGCTAATAAACATTAGTTTATAAAGTTTATAAAGTTTTTTGTTTGACTTTTAACTTTTCACTTTCAACTTTATAAACTTTTAACTCTATTCGTACCCGCTCTTAATGACAGTTTGAATCATTTTGAACCGTTCATTTGCATTAATTTTATTTGATGTGTGTGCCGGAATGATAATTGACTGACCTGTATTCAAAGAATGTGATTCTCCGTCAATTATAATTTCAGCTTTGCCATCAATGATTTGAGCAAAAGTGTCGAAAGGAATTATTTTTTCACCTAACCCTTCGCCATTGTCAAATGACATTACACTGACATTTCCGGTTGTCTTGTTAATTATTGTTTTGCTCACAACCGAATGCGGCTCATATTCAATAATTTCCACCATAATAATAGCCTCTGATTTTTCAATAATCTCTGAATTATTATTTATCTTCGATTTTTCACCTTCAGTTTTTTTCATAATCATACCCTGTCCTTAAATGACAATTTATTATTTGTTTGATGAAATAATATTAACTTCATTTGTTAATACTTTTTTTCATTTGAGAAAAAATTTGAAATTGCTTTTCCAAGGTCATCCATATTATGATTGAACTTAATCTTGAATGCTTCCCAATCGTTTTTTCCTTCTTCTTTGAATTCTTTCAGATTCTTTTTCAAATCGGCAGTTTTTTGTTCTAAATCAGCTACCATTTTCTGGTATTTGGTTTTGCCTTCTTTTTTATCGTTAGCTATTTTTACCTTTAAATCTGCAATGTCTTTCTCGTAATTGATAATTCTATCTTCCGATTCTTTTTGGAATTTTTGGAATTCATCAGTAGAATCCTTTATAGCCTGGGTTAAACCATTTTTAGCATCTGCGACATTATCTTTTGACGTTTGCACATTCTCCCTTGCATTTTCGACTTTTTTAGCCGAAGAGTCGCAACCGATAAGAATTGTGCCTGCTATAAAAGCAGATGCTACGATGATAAAAATCTTTTTTCTCATTTTGATATTTATTTAAAGTTTTGAAATTCGTTTGTCTTTGATTTAATAACCATTAAAAAATTACGTCTAATGAATTGTGAAACGCTTACTTATTTCTTCATTAGCTCTTGATTTAGTCAATTCATATTCTGAATGAAGCTTATATATTATATCTTCGACTTTTACTTCATCAAAATCCAAATCAGGTTCTGTTAAGCGGGGAAAATTCCCTTTTTGCCTGCTTTGATTTTCTTGCCGGTTCTCCTTGTTTAGGGGAGATGTATTCTGTGCTGTTGGCATTTTGATTTTTCCTATATTAGTATTAAAATATTACAAAACAATGTTAAGTTAATGGCAGTCAAATTGTGTTTGATAACTCAAAAAAACATCTATTTTACAATTTGCCATTTTTAAAATTTGACTGCCATTTTATATCAATTCATTTTCTTAATGATTTCACTTAGACAATAGTGCTTAAAGTGCTTCGATAAACTTATGAAGTCCTTCTTTGCTCTTTCCGATTGTCTTACCTATTTTTGTATTAAGTTTGTCAAACATTTCCTCCATTTTACCTTCTTTATATTCCAAATCGGAATCAGTTAAATGCGGAAACTTTTCTTTAAGTTTGCTTTTTTTCTCAAGCCAGTTCTCTCTTGTGATAGTAAAAGTAGTTACTGTTTTAGGCTCTGTTGTTGTCATCCTGATGACTCCTTTATTAGTGATAAATAATTATAATACAAATTTGAATTCGTTAAGTTTTTAGTGATTATTACATTATAATAATCACTTCAAAAGTATCATCCGCTTGGTAGAAACGAATGTTCCAACTTCCAAACGGTAGAAATAAATACAGCTACCGAGCGATAAATTATTATTTATGACCGAAAACGGCACGGTGTAAGAGCCGGCTTCCTGGAATCTGTTCACCAGAGTGGTAACTTCAACACCAAGTACATCAAATACTTTTAGTGAAACAAAACCCGCATTTCCAAGACTGTATTGAATTGTCGTAGAAGTATTGAACGGGTTTGGATAGTTGTCAGACAGTGAAGATTGATTTGCATTTACTAAATCCGAAACACCTGTCGGGCTATGAATCAAATCATTCGGAAGCACCGGAGTCAACTGATATCCGATTGAAGGGTCAGACATACTTGACTGGCTCAATACTCCTAAAAATGTTACAGATGTTCCGATGAACGGCATTCCGTCCATATACGTATCCTCACTATTGCCGATGCGAACTACAACTTTATTGGAGTTATCACTTGCATCTGTTACCTGATATGTTTTTGCCGGCTGGAAGGTAATGTCACTCCCGCCTGTGATAGTCAGTTTATCAAGGGTGATAAGACGGCTTTCGTATTGCTCTCCATTACTAGCGATTTCTGACAGTGTAACTTTCACAGGTGTAGGGAGCAAGTTCAAGCGAGAGAGTCTTTGGTATCCGGTTAAATCGCTACCATTAATTACTTTGAGAGAGTTAATCTCGGAAATGCTGCCCTGAACACGAACCAAATCTTCCATTTGAATGGAAGAGTTTCCAACTTCAACCCAAAACGCACCCGTTGCCTGAACAATAGTTATTGCTCCGGTTGTATCCTGAATACGTGTATAACTGCCTAATGTGCGTGTGACGATTCCTTCGATAGAAAATGGCGTTCCCAAAGGAAGTTCGCGTGCAGCCTTTATAGTAATGACGGAATTGTTGCTCACACCATTTCCGGTAACTGTAATTGTATTTGCGCCGACATTATGAGTGAAAAGAATATTTGCATTAACCTGACCCACTACTAATGGTGCAAAAGTGATAAAAAATTCCAGAGATGAACCGGGTGTAATAGTGCCGATAACTGGAGTTATGATATAATGGTCATCGCTTGAAATAATATTCGAAATTATCAGATTAGTAGCCCCTGTGTTAGTTACGATGACACTTTTCTGTTTCGTAGTACCGATGAACACGGTTCCGAAATCCAGATTCGATATATTAACCGTAAACTTGGGAGATACGTCATTACCTACACCTGTACCTGTAACGTGGA
>JBEKWK010000230.1:0-5800 GCA_049513175.1 FCB group bacterium | reverse complement strand
AATTTCCATATTCTTAATGATATTACCTGGTTCAAACCGAATGCGTCCCCAAACTTAAGTTGTAGATTTTTTACAGCCAGCCACGAAACTTTATTATGGGCAAGAAAAGATAAAAAATCAAAACATATTTTTAATTATGAATACATGAAAAATGGCAAGTTTCCTGAAGATACCATTAAAAAATCTGATACTCAAATGAGATCTGTTTGGTCAATTCCTTCTCCTAAACCAAACGAAAAAGAATTTGGAAAACATCCTACACAAAAACCAATTGCCTTATTGAAAAGAATAGTATTAGCATCTACGAATGAAAATGCAATTATATTAGACCCATTTAATGGAAGCGGAACTACAGGAATAGCCTCAATCCTTATAGGCAAAAGAAAATATATAGGTATAGATACAAATAAAGACTTTATAAATTTGACTGTTAAACGATATGAGTCAATTTTAAAAAATAATGGTTTATTTTGATGAAATATAAAATAAGGTTTATATAAATTTAATAAATTTTTATTTCATATTGTTTAAAATTATGAAAAATATAGAAGATTTACTTACTACAAATGCCTTTAAACCAATAAAATATTTCCAATTAAATAACACTTTTTTAATTGGTGTATACCAAGGAAGTTTTTCTAAATATGATATCTTAATAAAGTATAGACAAAATAAACCTGATGGGAAGTGGACTAGACTAAGAACACCAAAACATATTCATTGGGCTGTAGATTTATTAATTAAAATGAGCCATTATGAGAAGCTCACAAAAGAATTCTTAGATTATCTAATAGAGATTTGGGAAGCAACTAAACCCAATAAAAATGAAATTGAGAGAATGAAAGCTTTATCAATAGAATCATTTTTAGAAGAAAATAAAGAATATATTTTAAATTTTGAAAAACTTAATACAAAAGGGAGCTATAGTATTAAATTTCTATTAACATTAGCAAAATTATTAATGCAACAAGAAAAAAATAATTTAGAATCAGCTTACTTTTTTAAAAACTTACTGATTGGATTGAAGGATGGTAAAGATATTTATAAAATTGTTTATATAGCTACTCATAATAGAAGATGATCACAAGAATTTTAGCAATACAAAATCTGGAAAAGTATATTGGAAAAGATTTAGCCACTTTAGCTGAACAATTCGGTATAACTACTTTTAAAGAAGGTAGGCAGAATAAAGGGTGGAAAGGATTAACTTTAGAAAGATTAGCAGGTCTTACAAATAACAATCAACAAGCACCTAATGGTCTTGGTTTCGAATTAAAATCCGTAGCATTTATAGTTAAGAATGGAGTTTTAGAGCCAAAAGAAACGATGGCAATCACTATGATAAATTCAATTCAATTAAATAACACTCCTTTCTATGAAAGTCATTGTTGGGAAAAACTAAAATCACTTATTTTTTGTGCGGTTTTATGGAGTGGACATCATCACATAAAGTCAGAATTATTAAAAGTAAAATCTTTTGATTTTATTGAATCTGACACTTTAATAAAAGAAATTGAAAATGATTATGAGTTCATTCGTCATAAATTAAATAATTATGGTTTTACCTCTTTAACAGGTAAAGATGGTAAATGGATACAGGCTCGTACTAAAGGTCCGGGGCATGGTTCAATTTCAAGAGCTTTTTATGCCAGAAAAGCACTGATTAAAGAAATATTTAAAGATTAATATAATGCAATGTCTAATTTTCAGGTAATCAATACCTATTTTTGTTTTTATATAAACTCCCACCATTCTTCAGCGAGTGGAAACAACCCTTCCGCAATATTTATAATCTCATATTTTATATATACTTCCAACAAGATTTTAAATACTTTTTTAAACGGTTGAAAAAATTATTGAAAAAAGCGTTAAAAAAATAATTAAAAAACGGTTGAATTGACTATTTCATTTTAGGTTTTTATATTTGTATTAGTTCTTTGATATTAAGGTAATGTTAGTTTTTCTTTGTGGTCTCTGTGTCTTATTCTTAGTGCCCTTTGTGTTAAAATTCTTAATTGAAAACCTTTAAACACAAAGCACACAAAGTTTCTCACAAAGGTCACAAAGTAAAATCCACGTTAAGAAAATTCTGGTGGAAAACCACCAAAGTAAGTTGAATAATTATTACTGTAATTGAAAATTTAATAAGCATTTATACTTTAGGAATATTTAAAAATCACTTTTTTTGGCAGATTTGGCGGCTTAGGTAAGATAAGTTCTTTGATATAAAATAATTGCAGAGCCACCGGGCAAGCGGTTTTTGGCGGAAATTGGAGGGTGCTGGCGGGGCAAGAGTTAAAAGTTTGTAAAGCTCATAAAGTTTGTAAAGTGAAAAATCTGGATTCTTCACTTCGTTCAGAATGACTTTTTCTTTCTAACAACTAACAACCAGCAACTAACAACTTAAATAAAACTGCTAACTGCTCACTCCTAACTGCTAACTGATTTAAAGTTTGTGTTCTATTAAAAACTTGAGCATTGCCTGCCATGTTGCAGGTCCGCCCGACCATTCGCTGCCCCATATGTCAACAAAATGGGGTATGCCTTTGTAAGATAAAATATCGCCGAGATGAGTTGTGTTTTCGGGATGCTCATCTTTTCCCGAACCGGATAATAAATAAACATGATGCTTGCTCGCTAAGAACGAAAGCCAATAGCTGTCATTCAGGTTCGGGAGATAATGCACGGGAGAATTGAAATAGCAGTTGTCGTCATAAAAGCCCTGGGTGAAATGCTCGATATTAAATGTGCCGCTCATTGCGATAGTGCCGTAAAACAGGTCAGGTCTGCGGAAATAAGTATTCGCCGCATGATAGGCACCCAATTTCGCACCGCATGTAATCACGGGAAGCGGTCCGCCACATTCGCTGAAAATAAAAGGCAGTAGTTCTTCGACGACATAGTTATTATATAGGAAATGCCTGTATGATTTATCTTCGGGATGTAAATCAGGGCTGAGCCAGCTTTCCTGGTTCACACTGCTGATTGAAAATATCCGGCATTTGCCTTTATCGAGTGCAGGAAGAAGAGCTTCGACCAAGCCTAATTTTTCAGCTTCAAGGCAATCATCCCCATCAGTGGGGAACATCAGTACGACAAAGCCGTAATGTCCATACACGGCGATTTCCATATCTTTGGAAAGATGAGAACTCCACTGTTTGTGTGTATCTTTTTGCATATATTACTTCCTTAATAATTAAGGGATAGAAATATTTATACCCAAATATAAAAAATAATATTTAAATAAATACTAAATATTTTCAAATTTTCAAATAAGTTTAAAGTTTGTACCCTAAAATGTTAATTCAGGAGCAAAAGGGATTCTCGAATCCATAAATAAAATCAGCTCTCCGTCATGCAAAATAATTGATACTTCGTTATGAGAAGCCTGATTCCTTGCTCCTTCGCGAGTTCCCAACTCTAAAATTTCATCATTTAATTCCCATTTAAAATTTTTTGTGGTCAATCTTGCTTTCGGTTGGGGAATTAAGGATAAGAGTTCACCGGGATTTGGGAAGAATTTTATAGAATGAAGAATTGGTAATCCGTATCTTCCTTTATCGTAAATGCAGAGGTTTAATCTACCGGCAAACTTTTTCAATATGCTCCAGTTATTAAGAGTATGTTCCAAATCACCGCCGTGAAAGCCGAGAATGAGCATATTTCGTAAATGTTCTTTGATAATAAAATTAAGGATTTTTTCAAAATCGCTTGAGTCCTGGTCTGGAAGCTGAATTATTTTAGATTTTCCTCCAAAATGCTCTATACTTTTTATTTCGATGGAATCCAGGTCGCCAATAATATAATCAGGGATAAGACCTATCTCAGACAGCTTATTGGCAGCACCATCGGCAGCAAATAAGGGGAGTTTACCAAACTGCCTGAATACATCAGAAGAAGGTAAATCCCCTTTCAGACAAATAATCCCGTCGAATTTTAGTTCTTTGAAATTAAGTTTATAAATATTTTCATCGTTGATAATTTTCAGTACCACACCTTATCAATTTTGTTGCAGATTAAAAATGTAGCCTATTCCTATTGAACCAGACGCAGGATGAGGATTATAATTCGTTAAATTAGTCATTTGTCCCGTCAGAAAATACCCACCCTGAATTATTAATGTCAATCTTCCGAATTCATTATAATAAAGAGGAATCATACCTCCCAAACGCACTTCCACCATAAAAGCCAAATCTGAAGTTTTATTATCGAAATTGTAGTAATAAGGAGGTAATTTAGCTTTTATGCTTAAAGGAAGTCCAAAATTCAATCCAATTATAAATCCTGAAACATATAAATTTGGACCGAGTGTTATGTAACTAGCTTGAGAAGTCCAATTATCACTCGCATTCGTATGCTTGTTATCGTAAAAATAAGATGAATACGCTAAATCAACGGCAAGACCTAAATGAGATTTTTCTGTCAAAGGGATATATCCCGTTGCTCCAAAGTCAGGCAGTCCGTTAATAGTAAAGTCGTTCTTAATACCCGAAGGGACGCTTGCGGCATTAACTCCACCTTTAAGTGTAACAAAAGGTCCAACGCCAAAAGGGAAGTTCTCACTATGTTGAGCTAATACATAATTAGCCGATATGAATAAAACCAGAATGTAAATAAAAATATTTTTCATAAAGTCTCCTGATTATTTATTAATAAAAATAATTTTTTATATTCATTCTTTCTCAATTATAACATAAGCCACAGCATTATTATTTGTGTGTGAGAGCGATATATAAGTTTTGCAATCGCCCCATTTTTCTTCGAGTCCGCCCGTCAATATAATTTCGGGTTTGCCGTTTTCTTTATTTATGACACCGACTTCCTTGAATCTAAATCCTTGTGTAATGCCTGTGCCTATTGCTTTGCTGAAAGCTTCCTTAGCGGCAAAGCGTGCGGCATAGTGAAGATATTTTGTATCCTTAAACATCTCGCAATACGCAATTTCTATCTCGGTATATATTCGCTTAAGAAAGCGTTCACCATACTTTTCGATGGATTCTGCTATTCTCGATATTTCAATTATATCTGTTCCTATTCCAATTATCATATTTTTAATTCTGTATTCTGAATTCTGTATTCTGAATTAATACTAAAAAATATTTAATTATGAATTTTACTATTATTTTTCTTGCTTGAAGTAAGTATGATACTATTTAGAATCTTTAAAATTGTAATACATTCGTTATTTATAGTTTCAAAAGTTTTACTATCAATATATTCAGATTCTTTTAAAAGTTGAAGCCAATATTCTGTTTCCCTGGCTTCCTTAGCAGCAATAGATAATTTATGAATAAAATCCGGAGTTGATTCTGCAGATTGTGATTCATTGACATTAGCCCCTATTGATGTTCCACATCTTAATAATTGTTTTGAAATAACATATTCGTTCTTTACATCTTTCAAGAATTTGAATAGTTTAATAATATCCAAAGCGAATTTATATGACTTTTCAACAATAATATTTTTCTGTTCCATATATTATTAATATTTTTTTAAATTATTTTCTTCAATTCAGAATACAGAACTCAGAATTCAGAATTACTCAGTATTCGCTGCAACCAGTTTTTCAAGCAACAATGGCATTGCTTCGCCTGATGGAGCCGGTAATTTTACATCAGCTATTGAACTCAATGCAGTAAAGTTAGGATTAACTTCAACAATAAAAGCTCCTGCATGCTTTGCTATAACAGGAAGTTTTGCCGCCGGGTATACTTCTGCTGATGTTCCTACGCTGAAGAACACATCACATTCATTTGCCGCTTCTTCTGCCGCATTTATTGCATCAATTGGAAGCATCTCC
>JBEKWK010000229.1:0-5806 GCA_049513175.1 FCB group bacterium | reverse complement strand
AAAACCTAAAGGTTCAGCTCTAGACGGAGCTATATCAATAGGAAAGAAATTGATAAAGGAAATGGATTGACTTGCTGAATGAGATTTGTCTTATTATTCCGATTAGCTATTTTAAATATTGTCAATATTTATCTATAAATTTATAAGAATATAAAGAATAAATTTTTTTAAAAATAAGTAATTAGAATTTAAAATTTGAGAAAATTTAATTACTGATTTCGAAATCCATTTTCTTCAGCCAGTTCCTTACCTGTTGAAAAATTTGGTCTTTTCTTCCATGGAATCTTAGGAATTCGTTAAAATCTTTTGCAGCATCAATTTGCCTTCCTGCATATCTGTAAGCCAACCCCCTATGAAGATAGCCATAGGAATAATCAGGTTTGATTTCGATTGCGAGGGTATAATCTTCGAGTGCTTTTTTAAAGTAATTCATTTTCATAAAAACATTGCCTCTGCCAATATATGCCTGCACATATTTAGGATTTACAGATATGGCATTTGTATAATCTCTCAAAGCATCATTATGATTACCAAGACTTGTATTGGTATTACCTTTGCCGAAATAAGCAGGGGCAAGATTTTTTTCCAGACTAAGAGCTTTATTATAATCATTGATGGCTTCGTGATATCTTTTCAAGCCTGCATAAGCATTTCCTCTGTTATAATAAACACGTGCTGCCTTGGGATTTTTTAATAATGCCATTTCGTAATCCCTGATTGCTCTTAAAAAATCTTTTAATCCAAAATAGGCTATGCCCCTGTTATTATAGGCATCTGCAGCATCAGGATTAATGCTCAATACCTGGTTGAAATCATTAATTGCACTTTCATATCTTCTAAGGTTATTATAAATTAATCCTCTGTAATTATAAGCAATTAATAATTTAGGATTAATATTCAATGCGGCTGTAAAATCGCTTAATGCTAATTTATTCTTTTTTAAATTCCCATATGCGATGCCTCTTGAAAGAAATGCTTTGTCATGTTTTTTATCAACCTGGACGACGTTAGAATAATTGAGAACAGCCTCTTCAAATTTTTTTAATTCAAAATATATATTTCCCCTTTGGTAGTATGCCTGTATATAACCGGGATTTATTCTTAGGGCAGTATTTAAATCTTCCAGAGCATTGTCATATTCTTTTAATATTAAAAATGAAAAACCTCTTTTGTAATAGGCGAAATGAAATTCTTTATTCAAATTGATTGCAAGAGTGAAATCTCCGATTGATTTTTTGAATTGCCTCATCATCTGATATGCTGTTCCCCGCTTGAAGAACGCGAAAGAAAATTCAGGATTCAGCATTATGGTTGTATTATAATCACCAATAGCTTCTTTTAAAAGATGAACCTTGGTTAAAGCATTTGCTCTTTTAAAATATGCAAAAGCAGAACGAGGATTTATTTCAATTGCCTTAGAATATGATTCAATAGCATTGCCCCATTGTTCGTTTTTTGTAGCAAGGTCACCCTGCTCTATCAAATCTTCCGCAAATTTTTGTTCCATGACAAATTTTTATGTCAAACAATAATGGATTTAAACTTATTTGCAATTTTTATTTAGCAAAAACAATACCATTATCAGTAAAAAGTTTATAAAGTATAAAGTTCATAAAGTAAAAAATCACATAACAAACTTTACAAACTTTAAGAACTTTTAACTGATTCGGGTTAATATTAGCTCATAGGTGAATAGGGGTATGCAAAATTAAATTCAAGATTTATTTTATTTTATCACAAAGTATCTCTTTTGAACTTCCGACTGCAAATCTTTCGGTCTTGCCAAAATCCACTTCTTTGAATTTTTGTTTGAAAGAAACATTAATCAATTTACATTTACCGTATTTATTTTTTACTGCAACTTCAGTATTAATATACCTGTATTGCATCAATTGCCATTTGTCCCTGACATAAATCCAATCATAATCCGTAATGACTAATTTGACAGGTTTATCAATCCAGTCGGAAAAACAGTCAAGCATCTCTTTTTCTAATTCAGTATTTTTCATCTTTGGTTCAGCCATCTCGACATTAGCAAATTTTTTTTCGGTAAGAGTATTTGCAATTATCTCGATTTTTTCAAGACCATTGGCACAATCCAATTCAAATTCACCCTGAGCAAATATATTTGAAGTTTTGATATTTTTGAAAAGGATTTTGATTTTGTGTTTCTCATTAGTTAGTTGTGAGAGGGAATGGGCTATATAGCTTGCTTCATTACTTTTTGATATTGTCGGTTCCGGTAAAATTTCTAATGGGAAGTAATTCGAAAATTTTAGACTATCAGTAAAATTTATTTTAAAATTTAGTTTAATCCCGCCATCAATATATATCGTTTCAGTAAATTCATAATTGTCGGGCGATATATTTTTCAGGCTGTCCTTTAGAAGAATTGTACCATAAATAAAATCTGAGGATTGAAATTTATTAATAAAATTGTTATCTTTATTTTGAACAGGATTAAATGGTAATTTAGAAAATAAAATTTTACCTGAATTTTGAATAAAAAAATCATTTGGCTTTTCCTGAGATAATGCAATATTATAAGTTGCAGAAAATAATGTCAGACAAAAAAGTATTATTATTAATTTAGAATGCATGTTTATTATCCTTATTAAAATTAGTATAAATTAAACAGTAGTAAAATAGTTTGTTTAAACCGTAAATCTTACTCAATTTAAGACGGTATTAAATAAAACTTTATTTTCTTTTGATTATCATTAAGATTTAGTAAGTACGTAGATGAATAAATGGATAAAATTTCTATTCATTTATTGTACTAATCCAAAATCATAGTAAAAATAATAGAAAATCTTAAGTTTGTATAAAGGACTTTATTAATAATTAAATAATCAGGCATTTATGGGTAAAACAGTTCTGGTACCGATAGCACAAGGTTGTGAAGAAATGGAAGCCGTAATCATTATAGATATGCTTAGGCGAGCAGGTGTTGAAGTAATTGTTGGCGGCGAGAATGACATATCAACTTGTTCCCGGGGATTAAAGATTGTTTCAGATTTGCTTATTGATGATATAGATGAATCGCAGGTATTTGACGCAATTGTTATTCCCGGCGGTTCGGTCGGAGTGAACAATTTGTCGAAAAATCAGCATTTTGAAGATTTATTAAAAATTCATTCAAAGAGGAATGGAGTTATTGCTGCTATTTGTGCTGCACCAACTCTTCTTGCAGAGAAAAAAATTATTCCTTTGAATTCAAATATAACAAGTCATCCATCTTTTAAAAATCAATTTCAACAATTTATATATGTCAACGAAAAAGTCGTTTTTGATAATAATTTAATTACCAGCAGAGGTGCCGGTACGGCATTTGAATTTTCCCTATCATTAATTGAATTATTAGTTAACAAAGAAACTGCTGAAAAAATTGCTAATGATATTGTATTATATTAGTAATTAAGATTTTTATCGGTTGTGTAAATGAAAGTAAACAAACGGGCGGAAATAATTGTGGAAGGTATTGTGCAGGGTGTCGGATTCAGATATTTTGTTTACAAGTATGCGAAAACGCTTGGATTAACCGGTTGGACAAAAAATCATTATGATGGTACTGTCCATGTACTGGCAGAAGGGGATGAAGACTTAATTCAACAACTAGTAGATAATTTGAAAATCGGTCCTATGAGGTCTGTTGTACAAAAGGTAAAAGTAGTTTTTAGCGATTATAGTAATGAATTTAATAATTTTGATATAAAATAATAATTAATTTTAAAGTGAAGAATCAGTTCAATATTTTTATCAAATATCTTATTTATAGCTTTTTCCAATTTTGAAAATGAATTCTAAGATTAATAATAACATTAAGCTTTCTCTCTTTTGGGTGACTTTGATACTAATTGTATTTAGTAGTGTTAAAGCTGAAGAACATATAAGAAAGATAAATCCTTACAATTTTACATTTGATAAAAATAATGATTCACTAAGCGAAAATGATACACCCCATTCTTTATTAAATAAAGAAAATTCTTCAAAATCTTCATTTAAAAAAGTGGAAGCAGAGATTATCCCCGAGAATTACAGACCTAAAATTGCACTTGTTTTAAGCGGTGGTGGTGCAAGAGGAATTTCACAAATAGGCGTATTAAAAGAATTTGAAAAAGCAAAAATTCCTATTGACTACATTATTGGGACTAGTATAGGAGCTGTTATTGGTGGTTTATACTCTGCGGGTTATTCTGCTGATGAGCTCGATTCTATAACCCAAACAACAGATTGGGACGAAGTATTTTCGCTTAGCAGCCAGATGGACAGAAGCGATTATTTTATTGACCAAAAATTAATTAATGATGTCAGTATAATTACATTACGATTGCATAATTTCAAATTTGTCTTTCCGGAAGCAATTTCTCCCGGAACCAGATTTTTATCTTTTCTTCAAAAGATGATTTGGAACGGAATATATCAGAATACAGGTGATTTTGATAATCTTAAATATAAATTCCGCGCTATATCTTCTGATTTGGTAAAAGGGGTAACTGTTTCTTTAAAATCAGGGAATCTTATAACTGCAATTCGCGCCAGTGCTACTGTTCCTTTGCGTTATACTCCGGTTCGAATAGATTCGATGGTATTGGTAGACGGCGGATTGATGGCTAATATACCTGTATTGGCGGCTAATGAATTTAAACCTGATATTATTATAGCTGTTAATACAATATCCCCGCTTTTATCCGCAGAAGAGTTAATAAAGCCATGGAATCTTGCTGACCAGGTAGTATCTATTACTATGATGTATTTCAATAAAATTTCTTCTTCTAATGCAAATATTATTATTGAACCGGAACTTCAAGGTTTCAAGAATGATGACTTTTCCCAATTGGGTACATTAATTGAAAGAGGTCAACAGGCTGCTGCCATTGCTATTCCAAAGATTCAAAAAATGATTAACGATAAACTGGATTCAAGCCTGAATAAAAATATTTATCAACCTTTAAAATTTCAAAGTTCAGATATTAAAAAATATACATTCAATACTTTTAATTTAGAAAATGCTGATTCTCTAACTATAAATAACATCTTCAAGGAAGCTCAAAATAATTCAGATATTAATTTTTTGGAAACAGGATTAAACAAAATATTATTTAATAATAATTATGAAAAATTCAAATTTGTTGTTACCGGTTCAGATTCTGTCTTCCATTTAGATTTAATAGCCGTGCCTTATCCTTTGCTTAAGGATATAATTATAAAAGGTACATCGTTTAACTTAATAAAAGATATTATTAGAGGATTAAAAAAAGATTATGATAATAAAATTATTAGTCCAAATACTATCAGGGAAATATCAGAATATGTAATTAGAAATTACAGGAAAAACGGTTATTCTTTTGCTAAAATATCGGAAATTAATTATGATAATTCTTCATCCATTTTAAATTTTACAATTGATGACGGTTACTTAAAAGATATAAACATAATGGGTAATAAAACAACGAGTGATTTTTTGGTAAACAGGGAATTAATTATTAAAGAAGGTGAATTAGTAAATATAGATAAAATTTTCGATAGCTGGCAAAACCTTCTTAGTTCAGACCTTTTTTACGATGTGAATCTGGAACTTAAAACTAATAAGACTTCCGGCGAGGATTTATTTATTTCTGTTAAAGAACTCGGTACCCAAACAATAAGAATCGGAGGCAGAGTTGATAATGAACGCAATGCCCAGCTAAGTCTTCAATTGATACAGGATAATCTTCTGAATATCGGTGACAGAATCGAATTAAAATTTGCCGGTGGGAGCCGTAACCAGTTATATCATGGACGCTTCAGCATTCCGAGAATTTTT
>JBEKWK010000228.1:0-5806 GCA_049513175.1 FCB group bacterium | reverse complement strand
TTTTTACATCCTTTGTCGTCATGTGCAGGTCATCAAAGCAACGTAAAGTAAATGTATATGTTCCCGGCACTGACAATCCGCTTACATTTGATATTGCCCTTCCCTGATGGTCGAAAACAGGTTTTGCACCTGCAGGAACAGATTTTATAGCCCACCAATGCCGCAGCAAATCTCCTTCAGGGTCACTGGTTACGGCAGTCAGCAATGATGAACTTACCGGTAAAGTCATCGTGGCAGGTGAAGGTGTAATAGAACTAATCACCGGTGCCGAACTTGCAGGATGAACCGTGCATATTATCTGGCAAGAAAGGTCTGCATAAGGAGTATCCGTAACAACACACTTGAAAACATAATCTCCGGGAACTGTCATTCCTGTTACATTTGAACGGATACTTACATAAATATATGTTGTGGCACTTAAAGTAACATTCGCACCTGAAGGTGCGCTAACTAAACTCCAAGTGCCTTTACCTGTAAAGTCACTGTTTGCGAGGTCTCCGACTCCTACCTGCAATGTAACAGCAGAAGTCGGCAGTTCAATATTTGCATGAGTTGTGTCTCCAACACTTGCGAAAACAAGCCCGTAAGGGGCTGCAATCCTGAATCCGGCACTTCCTAGCATAGCCGGAGGATTAGCGTCATATCTATACATATATACTTTTTTTGAAGAAACGTTTTGACCATCGCTTACATCAATTTTAAATATGTACAACCCGGATGATGTCAAACCATTAACTGAGGTATATGTGTTTGAAGGTGACGAGATTATAGCATTTGCCCCGGCAGGCTGTTTGAATACAGACCATTGGTATGTTAAATTATCCATTTCTTCATCAACGGCATAAACAGACAGATTTACACTTGTAGTCGGGGATGTTATATATCCTTTGTCTGTATTTCGGGAAACTATTGTCGGTGGATGATTAGGTCCCGAATACGGATATAGTGTTGTTGCACCACTGCTACCCATGGCATTGATAGTGATTTTTCCATCAGCCCCTACAGTTTTTAATCCTAACTCATGGTAGGGCTCACCCGCTGACTGGGAAATCCCGTATGTTCCTGGTGGAAGCCCGCTTATTGTAACAGTTTTTGGTGTTGTGATGCTCTCTATAATAGTTGTAATTTTTCCATTATTATTAAAAGCTAATACATGTAAATTTGAATCATTCGATATGGCAGAAATCCTGATATCTCCTGGTCTTACATAATGTAAAAGCTGTCTGAGCCTAAAATATTTAGAGCCAAAACCAAATTGAGTCTGCCCACTCTTCATAGGTAAAGTGTTACCCGATGAAAATGCAACTTCCCAATATGACACTCCACCAAGAGTTAAATCTTTATAAAGGTCATCAAAATTCGGGTCTCCCATTTCTGTTTGTGCCGTAGTTATTCCCAATGAATCGGCAAAATCACGAAGGTAGCTGCGGTAAGGGTCTGCAGTTCCATAATTATGGTAAGAAATCCTTCCGACATTCGCCCATAAATCAGAATCATTTTTTACAGGTGTAATGAAATTCCAATCCGTTTGTGGGGCGACAGCTTCAGCATACTGAACCTTTGTTATTAATCCGTGAGAAATGAACCTCGGACCAACTGCTTTGGTATCATCAACAAGTATAGCTGTGGTTATTATCCCGCCCGGTTCATTATAAATAACGGCATAATTCATATCTATACCATAGTTGTTTTTAAACCAAAGAGCATTTGCCCACATTTGTTGAGCTCTCTCACCGGGATGATTAAGAACCCATGGCTTAAATAAAGTTGCTAATGACGGATATGTCGGACTTGAATAAAATGAAGTCTGGTAGCCTTTTGCCTTAATCCTGTCGCTAAAATATTTTATATATGGATACTGCCATGGGAAAAAAGAATTTGATTGAAATTTAGTCCAGTCGAGTGAATCGCAATCGCCATTGTCCATACCCGTCCCATCCGTTCGCGGACCGACTTCCCAGATTCTCGAACCGGTCAGACCTAATTCGTCAATTATGTAATCTAAGTAATCAATGCTCATTTCATGGGAATAAGAAGTATCGGACAGTGAATAAAAACTTCCTAAACCTGAGAAAAGACTTCCGCCATGTCCCCACCCGACAATTGTCTGGTATTGTACTGCGGAATTAATTGTAACTGTGTCCTGGGATTCAGCCTTCCAACATATTAAAACAAGAAATATAAAAAAAAGTAATTTTGTTTTCATATAATTTTATACCTAATCTATAATTGAAGAATTTATTTTTTATCATTTTGCTATTAAAACAGATTTTGAATCGTACCCGTTTAAATTATTGACAATGATTGTATATAAACCGAAAGGTAATTGCTTATTTACATCAATAAATTTTGTATTCGTACCGTTCCCAAGATTAATACTGCCGCTAAGAACAATTTGCCCTAATGTATTATAAATATTTATTTCAATTTTTTCTTCATCTTTTGATTCAATTATTAATACCAGCTTATCACTTGCAGGATTTGGATATAAACTTGTAATCGTAAAAGTTTTATCATATTGTATAATACTACTTTTTTCTGATTCGTTAACAGCGACTTTTTTAATCGTTATTGAGACAGCTTTTCTTGCACTCCTGCATTTTGTCGTGTTATCTTCCGATTCAACATAATAAGTAGTTGCTTGCGACAATGCAGGTGTATTGAAAACATTTCCGGTGAATAGCAAATTACCGTTTGTCAAAGAATCATACCATAGGAAAGTTGCATTAGCAAGAGCAGTTGGTTTCAAAATAGCAAAGGTGCCTGAAATAATTGATGTATCTTTACAAGTAGGAGTTCCAGGTAGAGGTTCAACTGTTACTGTTACATCCGCCGTACCTTTAGTCCCATTGGAATCGGTAACTGTCAGAGTATATTTAGTTGTAGTTCCTGGAGAAGCTGTTACAATTGAATCTGTAGAAGAACTTAATCCTGTTGCCGGCTGCCAGTTATAAGTATATGGAGCTTTGCCGTCGGTCATTGCACCATTCAATCCAATTCTGACAGATTGACCGCTGCAAATAGTTTCATTGTTATTTATTAAATTAATGTTTAAAGTTCCTGTACCAATTAATTTTACCAAAACTGCTTTTCTTGCACTTCTGCATTTTGTCGTGTTATCTTCTGATTCTACATAATAAGTGATTGCCTGAGTTATAGCGGACGTAGTAAAAGTATTACCGGTGAAAAGCAAATTGCCGTTTGTTACAGCATCATACCACTTAAAAGTTACATCAGGCGTTGCCGTCGCAGTAAGATGAGCAATCGTCCCTGATACAACTGAAGTATCATTGCATGAGGGGCTTGCAGGCAAAGGATTCACCGTTATCGTCATTGTGGAAGAAGTAGCGGAACAACCAATTGCATTTGTAACTTTAACAAAATAATTACCCGAATTTAAAACGTTGATACTTTGAGTTGTAGCTCCATTGTTCCACAAATAAGTTCCTATAATGTCGACTGTTAGTGTTACCGAATCCCCCCGGCAAAATGTTGTTGAACCACTCAGAGTAATTGTGGCAATTGGCAAAGTATTTACCGTAACTGTCGTCGTGCTTGAATTTGCAGAACAGCCGTTTGCATTCGTTACTTTTACGTAATAATTGCCTGAAGTTTTAACGATTATGTTTTGACTTGTAGCTCCATTGCTCCACAAATAAGAATTTGCTAAGCTTGATGTGAGCAAAACAGAATCACCCTGGCAAAAAGTCGTAGGACCACCGGGTGTGATTGTGGCTATTGGAGCTTGACTCATAGTAACGATAGTTGGTGATGAAGTAGCAGAACAACCATTTGCATTAGTAACCGTTACAGAATAACTACCCGAATTTTTAACTACAATGCTTTGAGTGGTTGCACCATTATTCCACAAATAAGAATTTCCGACACTTGCCGTTAGTGTTACCGAGTCGCCCTGGCACAAAGATGTTGAACCGTTTGATGTAATAGTAGCAATAGGTAATTGATTTACAGTCACTACAGTTGGTGCTGAAGTTGCGGAACACCCGTTTGCATTAGTTACATTAACAGTAAAACTACCTGAAGATTTAACGATAATACTTTGTGTAGATGCTCCATTACTCCACAAATAAGAAATTCCGGCACCGGCTGTCAGAGTTACCGAATCGCCCTGGCAAATATTTGTAGAACCTGAAGCTGTAATTTTTGCATCAACTATATAAAACTTTTTAGTACATGTTACACCATTATAAGTTGCTTCATAAGTGTAGGTTCCTGCAGTTGCAGGCAATGTCTTATACCACCACCACCATGAAGTTAAATAATTACTTGTGCAGTTATGTATCCAGCTAACATAGGTTGTTCCATCGGGATTTGCAATACGTAAATTTGCTGACGTTCCGGTAGTTTCATTTCGAAAAAAAATAGCTGCTCTGATATTTTCACCCGGAGAAAAACAACTATCTTCGTTTGGTGTTTCTGTTTGAGGACATCCCGGGAAAATAGGTAAAATGGTATGTAAGGATGCTTTTATTATTGCAGGCTCTGTGTAAGGTTTTTGAGTAATCCACCAGGAACTTGCATTAAAATTATTGCATGGACCTGAATACGGGTCAATCAAATTTGCACTGGAGCTTGTACTCCAAACTTCAAAATGAAGATGTGGAGCAGTTGAGTTGCCCGAACTGCCAACTACACCTAAGTATTCACCTGTTACGACGGTCTGACCGATTGTTTTTGAAGTAACCGAATTTTTCTTCATATGCCAGTACAAAGCAACCGAACCATCTGCATGTTGAATAATAACATAATTAGCAGTTAAATTATTCGTAGCACAATTTTTATCAAAGTTCCCATCTGCTCTGTCAATAATTGTACCCGGTGCAGCGGCAATAACTTCTACCTGATTATTATCCATCATATAAAATGCATATGGAGCATTTACTATATCGGTTCCCCTATGTCCATCGTAAGTAGTAGTACCGCAATTCCAATCTTGTAAGCCGCTTGTCGGGTCATGGTCAACATAATTATAAATAGAATAATAACTGCAGCTATTTAATCCGTTTGCTGACTGAAGGGGCCAATTGAACAATACATTCGATAAGGTTTTATCTTTTCTTTTATCTAATTTTAATAGCTTAATATTTTCATTACATCGCTTCTGTATTGTTTCGTATTGTTGAAGTGTTATGCAAGGATTATTGGCATCATTCTTACCGATAGCGTATTCACCACCATGTGCAACAAACTCATTATTATAATTCTGTGCAAATAAACTAAATGTAAAAAAACATAAAAATAATAATACCAGTGCCGTTTTAGTTCGCTTTTCCATAATCAATACTTAATCAATTTGTTTATAATAATATATCTTATATTCTACATTCACACAATATAAATTGCAAGATTGTATATCTTTTGTTTTCCAAATCTTATCTCAATATTATCACTTTATCTACAATTACTCCATATTCGCAAGATAATTTTATTATATAAATCCCGTCCGGCACAAGAGTGCCATTCATATCGCATCCGTCCCAATTTATATTTAGTTTGCCTTCATTTATTAAAATATTATTAATGCTTTTGATTACTACACCATAGGAATTAACAATTTGTAAATCAGCATATAAAGTTCTGTTCGATACTATTTCAATATTTGCTTTATCGCTCATTGGATTCGGAATAAGGTTTAAAGATAAACCATTATCTTTACCAATTTCTTTTACCTTCGAAGTCACATTCGGATTTCCCGTGGGATTACGTTTATAATAAACCGCATTATGTCCGCTTCTTTTATCTGTCCAAATCACATGTACTGCAGAACCTGTAACAGCTATAAATG
>JBEKWK010000227.1:0-5859 GCA_049513175.1 FCB group bacterium | reverse complement strand
TAAAAAGTTGTAGCAGTACTTGAAGGATTTGGGTATGCCAGGAGATTGTTTATTACAATACCTGATGTTGAATCAGTAACGATGAATGAGGACTCTGCAATTGAAAAATTATTGAAAATATCCCATGCTCTTACTTTTACCGTATGAATTCCTGGAGTAAGATAAAATAACTGGTCTTCTGCAGTACCATATCTTGAATCAGTAAGAGAGGTTGTATATTTATCAGTCAAATCAATGGAACTAGGATTATCGTCAATCCATGCTTCTATTCTGTGACCAATACCGAGTCCGGTTGCATTTATACCGCTATCATCATATAAATCTACAATCAGTAACGGGTTATTTCTAACATATCCCCCAGTTTTAAAATCTCTGCTATCCATATAAATAGAAATATCCGGACCTTTTGTATCAATGTTTTGGATAGTATCAATATCTCCAAGGGTAAATTTTCTTGAAGTTCCTTTAGCATAGAGGTTGTCATTAGTATAAGCATAAGCGAATATTCTACCTGAATCGTTGCTGTAGCTAATATCTTTAGGTATTATAAAATTAGTTTTAAAATAACCCTTACTAACTACATTGGAACTACGGTTCAAAGCCCCACCGAAGTTTAAAATTTTATGGAAGGTCAAAGGATCGCTAGGGTCTTGCACATCCAAATTTATATCAGCATCAAGCATCGTAAAAATCAAAGTACCGTTAAATGAAGAGTCATGTTGAGAATTTGAGGGATTTATAACCTCTCCGGATACTGTAACTTTCGATAAGGCTTTTAGCTTGACATATGTTATTCCGTCTCCGACATAAGTGCTGTTAATCGTATCAATTTTTATAATATAATCCGGGATTAATAGATGCATAGTCGGGTCGCCAAGCAAATAAAATTTCTCATCATTTGAACCGATATTGCTTTGTTTCAAGACATACATTACATCGCCGAGTCTTTGATACTTGCCTGTTTGTGAATCACGTGAAAATAAAATTTGATAGAAATTATCGGCAAGAGCAGAATTGTCTCCTGATAACACTGTGCGTGTAGCTGACAAAGCACCAATTGAACCTCCAACATAACTATTCAACATGACCTCTGAGCCGCATTTTACTTCGGGCATATCAAATCTGCCAAAATCACAGGTGGCGGCAACAACAAAGAATAATTTGTCCATATTGACCATCAAAGGTGTTGTCAAACTTCTTTCATATAATTCCTCATGAGCCCAAACCCGTGGATTGCCGTGTCCAATCCAATTAAGAAACATTGTACCTGTCGTATTGATAGTAGATACCATATCTGCAGTAGCACCGGGTTTTCTTCTGCCTCCTGGTACATTTTCAGTCGGGTATTCAGGCAGGTAAATCTTTTTTTGTTGATAGTCTGATTTATCGTTACTATCTATATTTTTGGACAGATATTCAGATTGTGAAGTATGCATATCTCCGTCAAGATTTCCTCCACTCCAGCTATCATCAGCTAATAATGTAATATTATCTCTCCAAGCATCTTGCGATGATGAGTTTTCATAATGTTTAATTTTCTCAACTATCCAATGACCAAGTGTATCGGTATCAACATTAATTCTTCCTATTGCAAAATCTATCAATAAATCATTCCCAACAACCCTTGCAAAATAATCATCGGAAGTGTAAGAACTTAATGGGTCAAAATAAGTCATATCGTCATCTGCCGATTCATAAGGAGGGATATAATCAGGCTTTTGAGATTGTATGTTTTTATAATCGTAATGTCCTTTGCCCCACAGAAGCACATAATGCGGTTTAGTAGTCCAATTGTTATAAGCGAATGCAAGAAAATCTCTGATTGCTGTCGGGTCAGGTACACCACTGCCGAACTCATTAAATATATAATCAGTTCTTATTATTGTAGTGGATAAACTATCTTTTGATGATGTCCTGTAATTTTTATATTCCTGTGCTGAGTTCATTAAATCCGGAGGTGCAATAATTATATATTCACTATTTGCCAGATTTGTTCTCAAATTCCCAAATTCGGTTTCAACAATATTAGATGGTGTTTTGAAAGAGGTTGATATATAATATCTATGAGGTGTATTATTTGCTAAATCCGCTCTAAATACAAATAATCCACCGGTAGTAGAAAGATTTGCAAGCAATTTCGGAGCCGAAAGGTAAGTCGCATCAAATCCTAATATTTCAGAACCATTGAAGCCGTTTATAGATAATTCAGTAATACCTTGCCAGGAAGTATCACTTATGAATCCGATTTCATTATTAATCGGCACGAAGCTTCTGGGATAATGTATTTCATACCAATCTAAGAATCCGGTGGCACCAGAAGCATTTGAAGAATTAATATAATTAAATTTAAGATAACTGCGATTATCGCTCGATATTGCGGATGCAGGTAAAGTAGCTGTTCTTTCCTGTCTGTATGCATCAAAAACAGAGCCATACAGGTTAATTGTACTCAAATCATTCCCGTTATCGCTAATGTTAAAATATCCATCAGTTGATGCCCTGTGTGCAACTGCAAAACGGTATAAAATATTTTGAGTTCTGACAAGGTCAGGAAGCAAATTAGTGAATGTAGTAGGAAAATTGTCCCTGCCAAACCAGACTCGACCGGATGCATTTATAAAGGAAGTATATAATTCTTCCTCAAGGAAAATTCTTTGATAATAAAAAGTAGGATAATTTACAACTTGTCCCTGGGGTTCTGCCAATGGCTCAGCACGTTTACCATTATCACCGCCGAATGTCAATAAATAATAATTATTGACTGAATAATGATTAATATAATGATAGTACCCTTTTGCCGGGTCATAATTGAACCCATAAGCAGGACTGCCATAGAAAATAATTTTATCTAAATCGCCGTTAGAATTTGTTCTTACAATTATATCCTGTTCATTCATCTGATTATTAGGAGCATCATTTTGTTCTTCACTCAGTTCGGCACCACCATTTCCATATATTTTAATCGTAGGAATATCATTTTTTGAAATAGAAATACCAAATTTTGAAAGTGTACCGGCATCAATAGAATATATACCTTCAGATTCAACGGTTATTTTATACCACTTACTATCCGTTGTAGAATGCAGTAAATTATTTTGAACTTTTTTAGTATTCAAAGATGCATTGTCCGGCGGAATAATCCACTGGAAAGTTTGGTAATGGTTTATTGTTGTTGGAATTTCTTCTGTGTAATTTTGGTTATTAATATTAAAGGAAGATGAATTTTTAAACTTTATTTTAACAATTATTTTAGCCGGTATATCTATCGAACCAATTATGGGATTATATTGAGCAGTTACCAACTTCAAAGTAGCTATGTGTCTGTTCCTGCCAATACCGGTATAACTAATACTGGACCATTGTTCAATTTCATGATTATTATAAAATGAATAATTTATATCATAAATAGATTCATAGTCCATATTATTTTTTTTTATATAATGGAACAGGAGTAACTAAGGAATAAATATGCTTTATTGATTCTATTTTTATATCATCTATTTGAAAACCATTCGGAGAAGGAACTGTGATATTTTGTCTCGCTAAAAATTTTAAAGGATGACCGGCAGAGGACATTTCTTCGACAGCACCGGCAATTCGGGGATAAAGGGTAATTTCCCCCTTAAATGTTTTAACTGTATCAAATCTGATTATCTGAGGTGAATAGCTTAAGACTAATTCTTCTGAATTGGAGGTGATTACTTCCCATCCGTTTTTTTCAAACGTATTGGCTTTAACATTTATACTTATTAAAGCTAATAAGCATAAGGATAAATATAGAATACCTATAAAGAATCGCATAAATTTCACTTTGCTTTAATTACGATAAAATGAATTTCATTTTAATTAATTTTTACGCATTATATTTTCAATGCAGTAGCAACTCTTCTATAGATATCCGGTCTTTATAGTTTTAGAAAATTTATTAAAAATAATAATTAATACCTAATTTTGTTTCAAAGTTAATTATAAAAATAGTAAATAAAAAAATAAAACAATCTATTAAAACAATTAGCTACTTTTCTATAACGAAACCTTTTAAAAATAATTGTTATTTAGATTGAAAAAAATTTAATTGATTTTAAAGAAATTTTAATATACATGAAATTATTAATTCAAAACTGGGGTATTATTGATTACGAAAAAGCCTGGGAAAAACAAAGAGCCATTGTTGAAGATATTCAGGCTCAAAGAGACAAAAATATACTTGTTCTTTGCCAGCACCCGACAGTGATAACAATTGGAAAATCCGGCAGTAATAAAAATATAATAACAAGTTTAGAATATCTGAATCAATTAGGTATAAAGATAATAGAAAATGACCGCGGTGGAGATGTTACCCTGCATAACCCCGGTCAACTGATTTGTTATCCAATTTTTAATCTTTATGATTACCGGATGGATTTACATTGGTTCCTCAGACAAATTGAAAAATGTATAATTGAATTATTAAATATGTTTAATATTAATGCACATAGAATTGATGGAATGACAGGCGTATGGGTTGCAGAAAAAAGAAAAATTTGTGCTATGGGGTTTCATTGTTCAAGATGGGTAACTTCCCATGGTTTAGCATTGAACGTGAATAATAATCTAATGGAATTTAATTATATTGTACCCTGTGGAATTAATAACAAAGAAGTAACATCAATGTCCAAAGAACTTGGCACAGATATTGACATAAACGAGGTAGAAGAGAAGTGTATAGAAGTTTTTAGAGCAAATTTTTAGATTTTGAACAACTATTCTTTTAAAAAAATATTTGCTTTTATATTGAAAATGCTTTAATTTACGTTTTTATTTTCTATTTTTCTTTTTTCTGCTTTCTAAAAACTGCGGGAATAGCTCAGTTGGTAGAGCACAACCTTGCCAAGGTTGGGGTCGCGAGTTCGAGTCTCGTTTCCCGCTCGGCGACTATTGTCGTCACTTCCTCTTTATGCTGCATGCCTTGCCGTCAAGTCCCCCCGATGGCGAGGCATTTTTTTTAGTTAGGAGTTAGGAGTGCGGAATTAGGAGTTGTTTTTAATTACTAATTACGAATTATTAATTACTAATTGTGGTTCATTTCGACAAGCTCAATGAACATACTAAATATACCTGAGCTTGTCGAAGGAAACTTTATAAACTTTACAAACTATTTTGACATTTATTCTTATTTTTGTTTTTCTATACAAAGTTTTTTAATTAAGTATATAATGTCAGCAAGTATAATAGATACACTAAGATATATTTTTGATATATTTATTCATTTAGACGTACACTTACAAGCTATTGTCCAGAATTACGGAGCATGGACATACACTATATTATTTATTGTTATCTTTTGTGAAACCGGACTTGTAGTTACTCCATTTTTACCGGGAGATTCACTACTATTTGCTGCTGGTTCGATAGCTTCATTAGGTGTTTTAAATCCCAATTTACTCGTTTTGATTATTGCAATAGCCGCCGTTACCGGAGATTCCACGAATTATTTGATTGGGCATCTTGTGGGTCCCCGGGTATTCCATGAAAAGGTTCGTTTCTTAAAAAAAGAATATTTGGATAAAACTCATTTATTTTATGAAAAACATGGCGGAAAAACAGTAATCCTGGCAAGATTTATACCCATCATCAGGACCTTTTCGCCTTTTGTTGCCGGCGTCGGAGCTATGCATTATCCTAAGTTTCTAGCATTTAGTATTACCGGCAGTTTCCTATGGTCATCAATATTTGTTTATACAGGTTATTTTTTTGGTAATATTCCGTTTATAAAGAATAATTTTACTTTGGTGATTGTTGCAATTATTCTTATATCGGTAATTCCTGCAATTACTGGTTTTGTTAAACAAAAGATGAATTCCAATAAAATGAATGTAT
>JBEKWK010000226.1:0-5878 GCA_049513175.1 FCB group bacterium | reverse complement strand
AGCTAATATAAAATAAAATCTACAATCTAAAATCTACATTCTACAATATAAATTTATTTAGGTTCGTTTACTTTCTCTTTTTTATCTTCTTCATCCAGTGTTGCTGCTTTTTTAAATTCTTTGATTCCCGAGCCGAGACCCCGCATAAGTTCAGGTATTTTTTTTGACCCGAATAAAAGTAAAATGCCAAGTGCAATTACAACGATTTCAGGAGTTCCTAATCCAAACATTTTAATCTCCGTTTTTATGAATAAATTTAATTATTGACTCAAAAATTTGCAAACCGTCATCACAGCCAAGTTGTTTATCGCTGTATCTTTCGGGATGCGGCATCATTCCGAGAACGTTGCCTTTTTTATTTATTATGCCTGCAATATTATTCAAAGAACCATTCGGATTTGCAGATTCAGTTATATTTCCGAATTCATCGCAGTATTTAAAAACAATTTGTTTTTCATTCTCAAGCTCTGCTATTGTATCTGGTTCTGCAAAATAATTCCCCTCGCCATGAGCTATGGGAATCTTTAAAATCTGCTCATGATTTATTTTAGACGTAAATGCAGAAGAATTATTCATTACTTTAAGGTATGTGTCTTTGCATATAAAATTAAGTGAGGAATTTCTCAACAAAGTACCTGGTAGTAATTCCAATTCTGTTAGTGTCTGAAAGCCGTTGCAAATCCCAATTACCATGCCGCCTTTCTTAGCAAATGTGTTTACTTCTTCCATTATCGGAGAGAATCTTGCGATTGCACCACAGCGTAAATAATCACCATAGGAAAATCCACCCGGAAGGATTATGCAGTCTATATCTTTGGGGACTAATGTATCTTTATGCCATAAAAATTCGGATTCCGCTTTTGCATTATGTGAAGTTGCATACCAAGCGTCATGGTCGCAATTAGAGCCGGGAAAAACTACTATACCAAATTTCATATCAGTTATCAGTTAACAGTTATTAGTTTTCAGTTATTTCGATTACAAAATCCTCTATTATAGGATTTGCTATCAATTGCTTACAAGCATCTGTTACAATTTCTTTTGCCTTAGTTTCATTATCAGCATCAATATCCAATTCGACGTGCTTACCGATACGAACGCCTGTAATCATCTGGAATTCAATGGAATGGAGGGCGTTTTCAACGGCTTTGCCTTGAACATCCAGAATGCCTTTTCTTAAAGTTATGTTAATAAGTGCCTTGTATTTTTTCATTTTTTAGTTAAAATTTATTTAATAATATATTAAGGGTCATAAGCTTCAGGTTCGGGAATGTCGGTTTCATCAATATCATCAATTGCCTCCCTGCTTTCCTTATACCAGAAGAATAACTGCCTTACAAAGCTTGCAAAGATATAAAACAACAGGCATGGGAATATATATTTACCTTTGGAAATAATAGATATTAACAAGCCTATAAAAAATGCAGCAGCAGCAACCGGTCTCTGTTTTATTGATTTACGGGTAGGACGCGGCATATTGTCGAATTTAATGTTAGAGACCATTGCAAAAGTAGTAAGCAATGTAACAACAATAATTGCCCAAAATTTTAAATCACTCGAATAATCGCTGCTAAGGTGAAAGAATATTATATAAGAAATAATAGTCAGGGCAGATGATGGAATAGGAAGACCGTTGAAATAATTTTTATCTTCGAAACTTGTCATTTTGACATTGAACCTTGCAAGCCTGATTACACCTGCCAATGCCGGAAGAGAAGCCAAAAGAATTCCTAAATCCCCGAATTGATGAAATTGAACTTTATAGAGCATGTAACCCGGAGCTACACCGAATGATACCGCATCGCAAAGAGAATCAAGCTCTGCTCCAAATTCGCTTGTGGACTTGATTAAGCGTGCCATTACCCCGTCTAACGCATCGAAAACTCCTGCCAGAAGAATAAAAATTGCTCCCTTAAGATAATCATCGTGGGATATATACACAATAGCATTGAATCCCATGAAAATATTCATCAGGGTAAATAGATTCGGAACGATTGACCGTGTTACACGCATTTTCATTTAATCATCAATACTATGAATTTTTACAAAATGTTAACGTTTAAAATAAATATCAAAATTACGAATAATTCCATACTTATCATTATACTTAATTTAGATTGCAATATAATTCTCATTGGGTCTATATATTGGTTTAAAGTGTTTTTCATAAATTTGTAGAAATAAATGTGATTTTTTATTAAGTATAGATAAATAGGATTATGGCACTACCCGAAAATTTCAGAATAAAAGATAAGAATTTTAAAGTATACATTAGCTGTGATAAAATAAAAAAGACAGTTGAGGAATTGGCAGCAAGAATAAGTGCCGATTATACAGGGAAGAAGCCCTTGTTTTTAGTCGTTCTCAAAGGCTCTATATTTTTTGCTTCCGATTTACTTCGTGCAATTGATTTGAATTGTGAAATCGAAATGATAAGGGCTAAAAGCTATGGCAAGGAAATGTCAAGCTCCGGAAAGGTCAATCTTATTTTGAGCGAACTCGAAATTGAAGGAAAAGATGTAATTGTTATTGAAGATATTATTGATACCGGTTTTACTTTACAGAAATTATTTGAAAAATTGCAAATGTCTAATCCCGCATCAATTGAAGCTGTAGCACTGGTATCAAAACCGTCTCTCAGAAAGGTAAATGTCAAAGTAAAATACATAGGTATTGAAATCCCTGATGTTTTCGTTATCGGCTATGGTATGGATTTCGCAGAGCAGGGGCGGAATCTTCCTGCGATTTATGCGATGGAAGTTTAGGGAATTATTTGATTAATTATTTTTTAAAAACTAAAAAATATAATAATAGAAACCTATATTGAAATTTGTAGTTTTATTATACTGATTTTGATTATAAGAATCTTCTTTAAAAATAGCCCTATTTGTTTGATAACTGAAACTACCTGTAATTGAAAACATATTCATCAAAAAATAATTTGCTGATATAGAAGTATAATTACTATATTCATCCATTGAACCATTACTATCATCTACTCTGTTACTGTATGCCACTGAAGCATTCAGCGAAATTGAAAACCTGTAATTAATATTATAATTCAGTGAAATAGAACCATTTGTATTAAATAGATAATTATAATTATAGTAGAGTTTGGGAAAATATTTATTAATAATAAGTGAAGCATTTAATTGCCAATCATAACCTATTGGTAAAGAATAAGCTCCTTTAATTCCGATTGAGCTCAAGTTCTTGTTTGCATCATTAAAGAAATCATATCCTCCGATTATTTCCCCTAAATATCCTATTGAACGAGTTGATATAATATAACGATAAGTAAAAATTTGTTGAATTTTCAATATATCATCCGGTTTATTTAAAGTTGTTGCGATGTCTTGATAAAATTGCAAATCAGCATTATCTTTAAACTTTGCAGAATAATATCCGGAATTATATTTATCAATTATTTCTGATACGATATTCACTAAAGAGTCATTCAATGGAGAGTTTGTTACTTGAAGGACTGCAATAGCCAAAGCAACAGGATATACATTAGTAATTCTACCCAATCCAAAACCTATTTCAACAGGAATATCATAATTAGAAGAATTTGTAAAATATTTATCCGATAGACTATGATCTCTCGAAAAATGAGTGTTATTGGCTAAAGAAGAATATAAATGAAATCCTTTGTAATCATTCCCAAAATATCTTGTATAATTTAGAGAAAATGCACTACTAATATCATAATAGGTACCATCATTTTGTTTTTGACTAGTATCTTTATACGTATATGTTGAAGTAGATATATATGGGCTTAGTTGTATTTCAAAATTTGATTTCTGGTCTTGTTTATAATAATCAAAATAGGTATCAAGGTTGAGTCCAAAACTTGTTTTGGTATCATCATCCTGATAATTAATAAAAGTAGGTGGATTATTATAAGGTATATAATTATAGAATGTATTATTTAATGCCCCGATTTTAAAATACGTGGTTGTAAAAGCGGGAATTTTGTAATTTTCATAAAAAGCCGGAGACTGCGAATATAAATTGCTAAATAAAATTAAGAGCACAGATAATGTGCTAGATAAATTCTTAAACATAATTGCCTCGTATATTATAATGAATAGCTGATTCCGTACTGCAAGCCGATTTTTTTTGAGCTTACAGCAATATTATTATAATTGAAAAATAGATGACTGTATTCAATTCCGAAAATAAAATTCAATTTATCTATGAATGAAAAATCAATACCGATTCCGGTTCTAAGAACATAACCTCCATTAGTTATACCTGCGGAACTTTGAAAATATGGTCTGAAAGCATCACTATCAGGCATAGTGTACCGGATTGCAAGTGAAAAAGTAGTATAGTTTGGTTGTTGTTTAATGGTAAGATTATTTATAGAATCATATATATTTAATGCAAATGTTTCCTGGCGTAATTCAATTCCGGTCTTTAAATTCTCTATAGGTGAATAAAATACAGAAAGAGAATTATTATTTAATTTTGATGTTTGGGATGGAGGCATTGCTTCATCAGGGATATTCCAAACTGTCGAACCTCTGACTTCAAAAGTAAATTTATTTGGAATACGTAATTTCCGAAGATTAAATAATTCCTGAATAGGAGGTATATAGCCGGGTGTAGAAGAAATATTATTGTTTTGAGCAATTAATTTATTTAAAGAATTTATTTCAATTATATTACTTTGTTCAGTTCTATGATGATTCATATATTCAGATTCGTTTGAATGTTCGTTTATAGATTGAGCTAAATCAGATTTCTCATCATTATTTTTTGACACTTTCAATATATTTTTTGATTTTACTTGGGATTGATTTTTATTATTATTTTCATTAACCTCTACTATCCCTGATAAAGACTTCGTGATATTATAAATATCTTTATATGCAGGATTTGAGGTTGTTTGTAAAATTTTATTACTATTTGACGGGAACAAAATAAGAGTAACCAGAACTGCGGCGATTGCTGAAAGAATTCCACTTGCCAACCCAATAAATAATTTTTTTTGATAAAAAGGTTTCGGAATTTCAATTTGAGTTAATTTATTTGGAACCAAGGCAAATCCTGATAAGGAAAAAATTTTGTTCGTTGTGTTAATTGATGGAAAGAAAGATTTAGATGTTCTTTTAAATACTTTATCTATTGCAAGGTAGCTTCGGAATTGGCTTCTAAGTTCATCATCTGCTGAAATAGCAGAGAAAAACATTTTTTCATTTTCTGGTTCCAGGTTACCGTTTAAATAGTCAATTATATTTTCTGATGTAAAGCTCATTTTATTTCTCTGTTTTCTTCAAAATACGGTTCAAGAACTTTTGCAATTTGTTTGAAAGCACGGTCTAATCTCGTTCTGATACATTGTACAGTAACTGAATCTCCAAGGATTTCTGCTATTTCTTCTAACGTAAAATTCCCGAACCAATACAAAGTCAATGTTTCTTTATAAATATCATCCAAATATTCAATTGCTAATCTTATTTGATTTGACAGCTCTTCTTTTTCATAATCAACTTGAAAATTTACCGGGTCAATTATTTCTTCAAGAAAATCCTTATCAAGAAAAGTCATATCAATATTCTTTTTGGCTTTGTTAGTTCTATATCTGTCTATGCTAAGATTTTTTGCAATTGTAAATAAAAATGCAGCTATGTTTTGAATATTTTTTCCTGCTTTTACCGAATCATTAAATTTTAACCAGGTGTCCTGTAATAATTCTTCTGCTTCTTCTTTATTTGCCGATTGATAGACACAATATCCATAGAGTTGTGTAGTATATCTGAAATAAAGTGTATTAAATGCATATTCCGATTCCTTGCTGCCTTCACTAAGCAGTTTTAATATTTCACAATCATTAAATTTATTAAAATCGGGCATAATTTATTTCTTTATT